>NZ_RZSG01000009.1:0-32799 GCF_003997725.1 Mesorhizobium sp. M4A.F.Ca.ET.050.02.1.1 | reverse complement strand
GACAAGATCAAGGTCGGCCTGATCACCAAATTCCCAGTCCCCTTCTATTCAACGATGGAGGAGGCCGCCAAGAAATATGCGGCGGCCCATCCCGAGGTCGAGCTGGTGACCGGCCAGGGACAATCGGCGACCGACATAGAAGGTCAGATCTCGCTGATTGAATCGATGATTACCCAAGGCATCAAGGGTCTGGCCATCACGCCCGTCGATCCGACGGTGGCGCCTGCACTCGACAAGGCCGTGGCAGCAGGCATCAAGGTCGTGCTGGTCGACAATGGCATACCGAACTGGAAGGGATCGAGCGCGCTTGTCTCCACCAACAATCTGAACGGCGGCAAGATCGCGGGTGAATATCTCAAGACGGTTCTCAAGGCGGGAGACAAGATCGGCATTCTGCAAGGCGTGCCGGGCGTGCCCGCGCTCGACGATCGCGTGACCGGCATGATGCAGGGCCTGGGCGATCTCAAGGTAGAGGTCGTCGGCAAGGGAGCGACCAACTGTACCCTCGAGCTCGGAACCTCGGTCGCCGAGGACATTCTCACCGCCAATCCCGACCTGAAAGCCATCTACGCCGCTTGCGGACCGCCCATTCCCGGCGCGGCGAAGGCGATTGCCAACGCCGGGATTGCCAACGACAAGTTCATCCTAGTCGGCTTCGATGCGTGCTGCGGTGAGATCGAGGCGATCAAATCTGGAGCGGAGGATGCCAGCGTCGCCCAGTTTCCGGCCAAGATGGGTGAACTCGGCATCGATACCGTGGTCAGGGCGATACACAGCGAGAAGGTGGAGGCAAATGTTGACACCGGCGCGGGGCTGGTGACGCTCGCCAACGTCAAAGACTTCGAATAGTCAAAAGATCGCCCGGCGGTTGTGATTGCCGCCGGGCCGTTCACCCGGCACCGCTGAAATCCGAATTCGTTGCCCAGGGGTCCGCGCACGCCCAATTGCACGAGGAGCATCCTCGCCATGAAAGCCGCCGTTTGTCTTGCACCCGGCAAGCTGGTTCTCAGGGACCTGGCCTGGCCGGCATTGCCACCGCCAGGGTGGGCATTGCTGAGCGTGAGCCATGTTGGCATCTGCGGCACCGACTATCACATCTTCGAAGGCAAGCACCCCTTCTTGACCTATCCTCGCGTGATGGGTCACGAATTTTCCGGGACGGTCGTGGCTGCCGGTGAGGGCGTCGGCGTCGCAACTGGCCAGTCGGTGATCGTCAACCCCTATCTGTCGTGCGGCCGTTGTATTGCCTGTCGCCAGGACAAGCCCAATTGCTGCGTCGCCATCGAGGTGCTTGGCGTTCATCGCGATGGCGCCATGTGCGAGCAGATCCTGGTTCCTGCCGGTAATCTCTATCCCACCGGCGGGCTTTCGCTGGGCGACGCCGCAGCCGTCGAGTTTCTCGCCATTGGCGCTCATGCCGTTCGCCGCTCGATGCCAGGCAAGGGAAAGCGGGCCCTGGTCATCGGCGCGGGGCCGATCGGCCTCGGCACGGCTCTCTTCGCCAGGATTGCGGGCCAGGAGGTCACGATACTCGATGTCGACCGCGATCGGCTGGAATTCGTCGAACGGGACCTCGGTTTCGCCGTCGTCGACGGGTCAATTGCGACAAGCGCCGAGCTTCTGCGAAGTCGCACCGCCGGCGAGGCCTTCGATATCGTCTTTGACGCCACCGGAAACGGTGCGTCGATCCGATCCGCCTTTGGCTATGTCGCGCATGGCGGCGCGCTCGTCATGGTCAGCGTGGTGAAGGACGAGATCTCCTTTTCCGATCCAGAATTCCACAAGCGCGAGATGACGCTGATCGGCA
Organism: Mesorhizobium sp. M4A.F.Ca.ET.050.02.1.1; assembly: GCF_003997725.1. Lineage (NCBI taxonomy): Bacteria > Pseudomonadati > Pseudomonadota > Alphaproteobacteria > Hyphomicrobiales > Phyllobacteriaceae > Mesorhizobium > Mesorhizobium sp. M4A.F.Ca.ET.050.02.1.1. Next base: position 30,992 of record NZ_RZSG01000009.1, on the reverse strand, counting down.
CCCGTAACGCCACCAGAAGCGATTTCGATCAGGTCGTGGCATCGATCCGGGACGACAAAATACCGATTGCCAGGCTTGTGACCCACCGGACCACTCTGGCCAAGAGCCCTCATGACATTGCGCGCTGGTCACGTGAGAAGGCTGGGCTGATCAAGGCTGTCATCACCGTCCACGACGATGCCTGACGCGTGGGCGCAAGTACAGGCGCCGGTCCCTCCTGAGCCGTGCCTGCCCTCACAATATTGTTTAGAGCTTGCGAAAGACCCGGTCCGTCTTTCCCAAATCTTGCTAGCCGCGGCCAGAAGATTGTGGAATGAGTTTCCCGGGGTTCATGATGCTGTTCGGGTCAAAAAGACCCTTTATAGCGCGCATGATATCCAGGGCAGGCCCGTGTTCGGCTTCCATGTATCTGAGTTTGCCCAATCCGATCCCATGTTCCCCGGAGCAGGTCCCTTCCATCGCCAAGGCGCGATAGGCCAACCGGGAACTGATGCCGCTAGCGATCTCGTATTCTTCCTGGCTATCCGGATCGATCACCAGACCAAGGTGGAAGTTCCCGTCTCCCGCATGTCCGTTCAGACACACAAAGAACGGAGCCTTTTCGATGTCGGCCTTCGTTTCCACGACACACTCGGTCAGTCGGGAAATCGGTACACAAGCATCCGTGGGCATTCACGCGTAGCCGCCATCCCGCCAATCGTTGCCTCAGCACCAGGATCCACCGGGAAAAACAACCCCAGATCCTTCAGATGCCTATCCAGCGCCTGTCGCGTGACGCCCGGTTCAATGACCACGTCGAGATCATCAGGATGCACCGCAAGTATTCGATTCATGCGGCTGACGTCCAGGCTGACGCCGCCGTGGACGGCGCTCAAATGCCCTTCCAACGACGTTCCGGCTCCGAAGGGAATGACCGCCACCCCGTGGGCATTGGCGTTCTCGAGGATCGCCGCGACCTCCGCTTCGGTCTCGGCAAAGCAGACGGCGTCCGGTTCTTCCACCGCGTGGAACCCCTCTCCGCCGCAGTGCTGGTGCCTCAGCGACGTGTTGGTCGTGAAGCGGTCGCCAAGCACCTTTGCGACCTCGTGGACAAAGGCAGTCGGCAACGAATGCTTCATTGGAGATCCCATCGAACTGTGTATGTATGTCCGGGTTCGTCTTGGCTCTTGAAGAGACCGGCCGGCTTGCCGTTGGCGGCGCGATTATCCTTTGACCGCGCCGGCCGTCAGGCCCCGGACGAAGTATCGTCCCGACAGGACATAGACGATCAGCGTGGGAAGCGCGGCTATCAGCGCCGCCGCCATGTCCACGTTATATTGCTTGCGCCCCAGGGTTACGTTCACGACGTTGTTCAACGCGACAGTGATCGGCGAACTTCCCCCGGCGGAAAACGACACGCCGAACAGGAAATCGTTCCATATCGACGTGAACTGCCAAATGCAGCAGACGACAGCGATAGGAATGGCCGTAGGCAGGGCAATGCTAAAGAATATCCTGAAGAAGCCGGCGCCGTCGACCAAGGCCGCCTTGGTCAGTTCATCCGGGAACGAGACAAAATAGTTTCTGAAAAACATTGTCGTGAATGCGATTCCATAGACCGAGTGAACCAGTATGAGGCCGGCGGTGGACCCCGATAGCCGCAACATTCCAAGCACTCGCGCGATAGGCAGCAACACGGCCTGCAACGGGAGAAAGCAGCCGAACAACATGACGGCGAAAAAGAGATCCGCTCCGCGAAATTTCCACTTCGTCAGCGTGTAGCCGTTGATTGCGCCGATTGCGGTGGACACGAAGACCGCAGGGATCGTGATAATCAGCGAGTTCAGAAAGAACGGTGAAAGCCCGACACAGTTGGTACCGATGCAAGCCGTGCTCCAGGCCTTTGACCAAGCTTCAAACGTTATCTGTTTCGGCAGCCCGATAAGCGAGCCGGAATAGATCTCGTCCAGGGGCTTGAAGGATGTGATCAACATAACCCAGAGCGGCACCAGATAGAGGGTGGCCAGGACAGCCAGGCACCCATACACAAACAGCCTGCCGCCGTAGCGCTCCAGCTTGCGCATTCTAGTGCTCATTGCTGGGCTTCCGAAGTTCGGTGTAGAGATACGGGATCATGATCGCCACCACCGCGGCCAGCATCATCATTGCGCTGGCTGCGCCGACCGCCATCTGGTTCCTTTCGAACGTTGCCGAAAACATGAACATTGACGGCATCTCCGTCGCTCCGCCGGGCCCCCCATTCGTCAGCGCGAACGTCAGGTCGAACGTCTTGATAGCGATCTGCCCAAGCAAGACGATCACGCTGAGAAACGCCGGGCGAAGCATCGGCACGACAACGCTGACATAGATACGGGCCTGAGAAGCCCCCTCCATCTGAGCGGCTTTTATTATCGAGTTGTCGATGCCTCTGAGACCGGCGAGAAAGATTGCCATCGCAAAGCCCGACGACTGCCATACCGCGGCGATGACAACGGTGTAGAGAGCATAGTTTGGATTCACCAGCCAGTCGAAGGTGAAGGAGGTCCACCCCCAATCACGAACCAATTTCTGAAGGCCGAGGCCAGGGTTCAGTACCCACTTCCAGGCAACGCCGGAAACGATGAAGGACAGCGCCATCGGATACAAAAAGACAGTTCTCAGAAAGCCCTCGGCGCGGATGCGCTGATCGAGGAGAATGGCGATAAAGAGACCAAAGAGGGTGGCGATCGAAAGGTAGAGTGCGGTGAAGACAAACAAGTTCTCAACGGCTACGTGCCATCTGGGCGTCGACCAAAGGCGGACATACTGCTCCAGACCCACAAAGTCGTAAATCGGCATCACCTTGGATGAACTGAGCGAGACACTGGCAGTCCAGGCGATGAAACCGTAGATCGCTACAACGATAACCATGCCGCTCGGCGCCAGCACGAGCTTGGGCAACTGGGCGGCAAGGTATCGCTTTATCGCAATCATCGGAATTATTTGTCTCCTGGATCTGCCGAGCCAATAGACGCTCAGGCAGCAGGCCCGCCGGAAGGCCCAACGACAGCCTTCCGGTCATCGTGGGTGGTCCTTACCGTGCGTTATTGATCTCGTCCGCGAGAAGCGTCACCGCATCTTGCGCACTCATGTCCGACACGAAGAACTTCGCGGCGACTTCCTTGAAAATCGAGGCGAACTGGGGTTCGGCAGCATACCCGCCGGACAGAGTGCCGAGGAACGATTTGTGCTCGATCGAGGCCTTGAGGTCCACAGCCGCCTGTTTGGCGCAGTCGTCGAACTTCGACATGTCGACATCAAGCCGAGGTGGAATGGATCCCTTGATCAGGTTGAACTTGATCTGCACTTCCGGATCGAGAAGCACCTTGACCAGTTCGTCCTGCGCGGCCCGCAGGCTCGGATCGGTGGTTTGGAACATGCTGAACGAGTCCATCGCCCAAAGGAAATTCGGCGTCGACGTTGGGGTCGGGAAACAGAGGAAGTCGACACCGGGCTTCAGACCCTTGGCCAGGAACTCGCCTTTTGCCCAATCGCCCATAACCTGCATGCCGGCCTTGCCACTCGCGACCATCTCCGTCGCCACGGCCCAGTCACGGCCCACGAAGTTGTCATCCACAAGGCCTCTCACCTGGCGCAGCTTTTCGAACACCTTGACCATCTCGGGGCTGCGAATGGCCTTGTCGTCGACCTTGAGCGCGACTTGCGTGTAGAATTCCGGCCCATTCAAATCCACGATCAGGCTGTCGAAGATTTTGGCGATCTGCCATGGCTCGTCACTGGCTGCCAGAGGGATAATCCCAGCCTTGCGAAGTTTCTCGCCTGACGCAATGAGTTCGTCCCAGGTCTTGGGAACCGAAACGCCTGCGGTGTCGAACGCCTTTTTGTTGGCCCAGATCCAGTTTGAACGAAGCAAATCGATCGGCACCTCGACCCACTTGCCGTCGGGAGCCGCCAGGCGCCTGTAGTCGGCCGGAAGCGACTGAACGCCGCCACTCGCGGTCTCCAAATCGGTCAGGTCCCTCAGAACGCCTTCCTTAGCCCAGGTCGCAGCGTCGTAGCCTAGCATCTGCATTGCACCAGGCGGATTGCCGGCGACGATGCGAGCCCGGAGCGACTGCTCGGCGTTCGCGCCGTTTGCACCGCCTATGGCGGTGTCCTTCCAGACGACGCCGCGCTTTTCCAGCTCTTGCTTGATCGTGTTTACGGCAGCCACCTCACTGTCAGACACCCAATGATGGATGACCTCGATAGACTTATTTTCAGCGTGGGCTGTCGCAGAAATCATGCTGCACATGGCTGCGCCCAGTAACAAAGACCGACTACGCATTTCCTCTCCCAACTATCTTCGAATTGCGATGAGTACAGGCGCTTAGAACCTGTGTCCCCGCGCCGCCCCGGTGATCTTACATCATAGTTTTCCGCTCACCGGTACAGAGGTTCATACAATGGAACAACGCCAGCAATTGCGCACTCCGTAAGAAACTGACGCGATGTGATGCAGATATTGGCAGCTTCTGCGATAGTTCGAACTTTCCGCCAGGACCACTCATCTAAATTCCCCTTGACAAGGGCTCGGCGGTCACGCGATTTTGCGATAGTCGATATGCTGTTTCGCTCAATGAAACACTTGATGCATCGACCTCCGAGCGCATCATCGACACTGGGGCACGACATCCCACCGGTTTCACAACAATCCCTCTCAGCAGGAACTGCAAAATGGTTGAAGCACTAAGGCGCGAAGAAGTTCGAGGCGTCATTACACCGATCGTAACGCCGTTTAGCCGCGATGAGACAATCGATCTCGATTGCTTTGAGCGTGAACTTTCGTTCATGGAGGCATCCGGCATCAAGGTGATCATCATTGGCGGAAGTACTGGATCCGGCAACGAGCTGAGCGCTGAAGAACTAGCGTCTTTGATTCGAACTGCGACGAGCAAGAGCAACCTGCGCGTTATCGCCGGCATCATCCCAGACACGACCAAGGACGCCATTAATCGGGCTAAGCTTGCGCAACTGGCGGGGGCCGCCGGGTTGCTGCTTTGCCCACCGACATACAATGGCATCACCGACGAGTCGGCGCTCGCCTTTATCACGGATGTGGCCGCCGCATCTGGGTTGCCAATAGTTTTTTACGACCATTTCAATTACTCCGTCGATCTGTTGAAGAGGATCGCTCGGGTGCCTGAAGTAATTGCTATAAAGTGTGTGTTCCAGAACATAGGGGAGCTTGTGCAGACTGTTGGCGATCATGTGACAGTAGCCGCCGGTTATGATCCGATCACACTTGCTGGCTATGTGATGGGTGCGGAGGCTTCGATCTGTGGCATTCATGCCGTATTGCCGAAGCAGAATGTCGAAATCTATCAGGCTTTCAAAGATGGCAATATCGCAGAAGCTATGCAGTTGACCAAAGCCATTGGCCCGATCTGCCGAGAAGTCAGTCAGGCAACCAATTTTCCCACACGCATAAAATATGCGATCTGCCTGCTTGGTCGGGATGTTGGGACGCCCATCCGTCCGCTGGACCGGATTGGCCAAGCTGACAAAGCGGCTATCGAGGATGCTCTCAGGGTCGCCGGACTGCGGTAGCCACTTTGCTGGCGGGGTCGTCGTCCCACGGCCTATGTCGAGGTAGACGATCCCGCTTCGCCAAAGTCCGCAACTCCACTCGCGATCGCGTCCGACCCTTAAGTGCGAGAGCCGGCATCTCTTTTGCCGGCGAACCCAATTGCTCGCGACAGTTGCCCAGTAACCTCGAGCAGATGAGTCCCAACGGAAGAAATCGCATCGTCAACAATGCGGGTCGTCGGACCGGAGATGCTGATTGCTCCTATCGGGCGACCGGAGGCATCGAATATCGCTGCCCCGACACACCTGCTTCCCGTGGTTGCCTCCTCATTGTCCACAGCGTAACCCAGTTCGACGATCTCCGGCAACTCGGCCAAAACCTTGGCTGCGCTGGTCAATGTCCGCGGGGTGTAACGGTCAAAACTGCATCGCTGCAGCATTCGGTTGGCCTCGTCGCGATCGAGCCACGCCAATATGCTTTTGGACAGCGATGATGCATGCCAGGGATTTACGGAACCAACCGCCCCGCCCTGCCTAAGCATCTGCGTTGTCTCAATGCTGTCCACGACGACGACTTCCTGGCGGACAAGCAGCGCCAAGTTGATGGTTTCATTGAAATGCTCATATAATTTCTGCAAATAAGGGCGAGCCACGGCGCGAATGTCACGACGGTGCAAGGCTTTCTGTCCCAGCATGAACAGATCGATACCCAACGTGTAGCCGTTCCCGTCCACACGCTCGATGACCCCATGGCCGACCAGGCTTGCCAGGTATCGCAACGTCGTTGGTTTACCGAGGTCAACCTCCCTTGCGATCGCCGATAAAGACAGTGGCCCTTCCGCCTTTTCCAGGACGCGCAGTATCGCCATAGTCCGGTCGACCGCGTCGAAACGGACTTTCTCGGTCAGATTTTGCGATGGTTCCGTCAACTAGCCAACTCCGTATGAGGCGTATGGGCAGACGCCAGCAAACTAAACTGGCCAGAGCCTCCGCCAGCAAGCGCTCAATCAGAGATGTTCAGTGAGCATTCCCGCTACCCGCCGTGCCCAGGGCATACGAATCGACAGTCGGGTGAAGCGACCCGTATCTTACACCTGCCAAACAACGATATCACTCACCGAAACATCGGGCAACACAGACAGCGAGAGGGTCGACGATCGTCTGACCGCCACCCGAGGTGCTGGCGCAGGCCTATGCCTTCTATCGGTTACCGCAGCGGGGCCGGTCAGCGCTTCAAGCCGAGACGGCGTTCGAGAGACCCGCGAACTCGGCACTGTTGCCGAAGATTTGCTCGATCTGTTCAGGGAGCAGAACACCCTCCTCTTCAACGATCTGGCGCAAATTTCTCTTGCCTGCCAAAGCGCGCTTCGACAGTTCCGCAGCCTTGCTGTAGCCGATGAGCTTCGCCAACGGCGTGGCCAAGGCAAGGGATTGGTCCAACAAGGCTTTGCAGCGATCCTCGTCGACTTCGATCCCGTCCACGCAGCGCTCTTTGAAGATCCGCATTCCTCTCGTCAACAGCCGCATGGATTGCAGGATGTTCAAAACGATCACCGGCTCCATTGCATTCAACTGGAGCTGCCCGGCGCTTGCGGCGAGGGTCACGGCAAGATCATTGCCGATGACCTGGAAGCTGAGTTGGTTCACCATCTCGGGTATCACCGGGTTGATCTTGCCCGGCATGATCGAAGAGCCAGCCTGCACGGGGGGCAATCGAATTTCGCCCAGTCCGCCAAGCGGCCCGCTGCTAAGCAGTCGCAAATCGTTGCAGATCTTGGTCAGTTTGACCGCGATGCGCTTCAGCATTCCCGAAAAGGAAACGAAGCCGCCGGTATCCGAAGTTGCCTCGATAAAGTTTCGGGCAGCAACGAGCTGGATGCCCGATATCTGCGAGAGATGACCGCAAACAACCCTGGGGAACTCACGGGGCACATTGATGGAGGTGCCGATCGCCGAGCCCCCGAGGTTGATTTCAAGCAGCAACCTCGAAGCCGACTGAAGCTGGACGATATCTTCGTCGATGAGCTCGGCAAAGGCTCCGAACTCTTGCCCCACTGTCATCGGCACCGCATCTTGGAGCTGGGTTCGACCAACCTTGAGCGCATCTGCGTGCTGCAGCGCCTTGGCACGAAAGGCATCGCGCAAGCTGGTTTGCGACGAAACAAGCCCTTCGCAGGCCCGCAACACCGTCAGACGAATCGCGGTCGGATACACATCGTTTGTCGACTGGGAGAGGTTGACGTCGTCATTGGGGTGCAGCTTTGCGTAGTCGCCAACTTTGGCGCTGAGCTTGATCAGGGCCAGGTTCGCCACAACCTCGTTGACATTCATGTTTGTCGAGGTACCGGCACCTCCCTGCATCATGTCGACGGGGAAGTTCTCTTCGATCCCCCTCAGCTCGATGATCTCGTCGCAGGCACTGGAGATGGCTTCAGCCTTTTCGGGGGAAAGGAGTCCGAGCTCCCTGTTTGCAAGACAAGAGGCCTTTTTCACCATCGCCATCGACTGGACGAGCTCGGGGAAATCCTTGAGCCGCAGTCCCGAGACATCGAAGTTCTGCTCTGCCCGGCGGGTGTGCACGCCGTAGAGCACGTGGCCCGGGATATCCAGCGGACCGATCAGATCCGATTCGACGCGGTCGGCAAACATGATTGCAAAGTTCCTTCAGACAAAACCCTTGGCGTCACGAAAGCAGACCCGAGTGTCCGACAAGACCGTGAGATTGCCCCCTCACGACCGGCTGATGGACGCGCCAGCCTTTATGGCGAGCGCTGCGATGGTCAGTGCCGGGTTAACAGCCGCCGAAGTGGGAAGTATCGAGGCGTCCGTGACATAGAGGTTTTCGATTTCGTGAGAGCGGCACTCAGGCGACACAACCGATGTCTCCGGACTGTTTCCAAGTCGGGCAGTGCCGCACTGGTGTGAGGTCGTCTTTCTGCCGAAGGTTCGAGTAAGAACGATGGGGAAGCCCGCCCTTCGCATCACGCCTCGTGTCCTGCGGATCAGCAGCTCGTGCGCTCGCATGTTGCTGCGGACCCAATGCATGACGATGCGGTCATTCTGAACTGTGACCCGGCTCTCTGGGTTGGGCAGGTCCTCGCTCGTCAAGAACCAGCCATAGCAATTGCGGGCTATGAGCCCCGCCAGCCAGCGTGGCAGCAAGGGCGCGTTCGCCTTGAGGATGTTGCCTGTGATATGACCAAGCAATTGTACGTTGCCAAGCGGGAAGCCGGTCTCCGGATCGGCATTGTAGAAATCGTTGAATGCTAGGGTCTTCTGGTAAACCGACGTATTGGCCGACCGCGGGTCGATCGCCAGCATTGCGGTGGTGTTGTGGTTCATGAAGTTGCGGCCGAGTTGGTCGGAGCCGTTGGCCAGCCCACGCGGATGCGCAGCATTCGCCGAGCGCAGCAAGAGTGCCGCGCTCTGGACCGCGCCGGCCGCAACGGCGAAGATGCCAGCGCTAATCCGGCGCTCAACACCATCCTTCAAAAAAACTGCCGCAGTCACCTTGCGACCCGTCGGATCGGTTTCCAGCCGCACGACATTGGCCCCGGTCACGAGGTTGACGTTGCTGCTATCCAAAGCGGCTGTCAGTGGTCCAACCTCGGCGTCGATCTTGCCGAAACCCGTATTGGGAAACGCATCCCAACCGGTCTTAGCGCGGCGAAGCCACTCATTGATGTCGATAGCCAGGGGAAGGCTGGATGGGTGGATCCCCGCCTCCTTGAGGCGAGCGCGCACGGCGGCTATGGCCGGCTCGTCGGGTACCGGCGGAAAACGGTAAGGACTGATGCGCGGCGGCTCGGTGGGATCCTGCGAGGGGTCACCCCGCACCTTGAAAATCGCCTCGGCTCGCTCATACCAGGGCTCAAGCTCCTCGTAGGTGATCGGCCATCCAGGTGAGGCGCCGTCCATGTGGGGCCGGGGCGAGAAATCCTCGAGCCTGTAGCGGTACATGACCGCGCCGAAGAATTTGGAATTGCCTCCGACATAGTAGTAATTGCCAGGCAGGAAAGCCTGCCCATCGTCGCCGAGCCACTCTTCGGTCGAACGGTAGAAGCCCTCGAGGAATATAGCCCGGTCGTCGCGCGCCTGGGGCGCGTCGCGCAGGTGCTCGCCACGTTCCAGAATCACAATGCGCCTGCCGGTGCCGGCCAAGCTGTAGGCCAGGGAAGCGCCTCCTATGCCCGACCCGATAATGACGATATCAGCTGTTTGATCCACGTCGATGCCTCAGTCTATGCGTTGCTCATTGTCGGCATCGAACAGCACGATCTTGCCAGTATCGACCGCGAGGGTCGCCGAAGTGCGGGCTGCCACGGCCCTTGGCGGCACCCGGGCCGTGACCTCGACCCCGCCTGCCTGGAACAGGGCGAGCGTATCGGGGCCCGTGGGCTCGACAACATCGATGTTTACCGTGAGCGCTTGCGAGGCTTGCTCGCCGGCGACGCTGAACAACTCCGGACGAATGCCCACCAGAATACTGCGCCCAGCGTATTTGGCTGCCGCCTGTGAAGATAAAGAAATGCCCGAGAGGCGGGCTGTCGCCGCGCCCGGGATGTCGATCACCGCAACGGGCCTGCCGTCTTCCACCTGAAGGCGCGCCGGAATGATGTTCATCGATGGCGACCCGACGAACTTGGCCACATATACGTTCGCCGGCCGGTCGTAGACCGACTGCGGATCGTCAAGGTGCTGGACCACGCCATCCTTCATCACTGCGACGCGCGTGGCGAGCGTCATGGCCTCGATCTGGTCGTGGGTGACATATACGATGGTGGTTCCCAGTCGTGCGTGGAGGCGCTTGATCTCGGTGCGCATGTCGACACGCAACTTGGCGTCCAGGTTGGACAAAGGTTCGTCGAACAAAAACAGCTTCGGTTGACGCACAATCGCGCGCCCCATCGCTACGCGCTGGCGCTGGCCGCCGGAAAGCTGCGAGGGCTTCCTGTCCAGAAGATGCGTCATCTGGAGCAGATCGGCCGCGGTCTTCACGGCTTTGTCGCGCTCGGCCTGCGACACTCTGCGTATCTTCATGCCGAACTCGATGTTCTGGCGCACGGTCATCGTGGGATAGAGCGCGTAGGACTGGAATACCATCGCGATATCCCGGTCTTTCGGGGAAAGATCGTTGACCACCTTGCCAGCAATACGGATCTCGCCGCCCGATATCTCTTCCAATCCCGCGATCATGTTGAGCAGCGTTGACTTGCCGCAGCCCGATGGGCCCAGCAGTACGAGGAAGTCACCGGTGCCGATGGAGATGCTGACTTCCTTCAGGACTTCGAGTTCACCATAGAGCTTACGGGCACGATCGATTTCGAGAGTTGACATAGCATCAGCCTTTCACGGCGCCGGCGGTAAGGCCGCGCACGAAATATCGTCCAGCGACGACGTAGACAAAGAGGGTCGGAAGCGCGGCGATCATGGCGGCAGCCATGTCGACGTTGTATTCCTTGCGACCCATCGAGACGTTGACGATGTTGTTGAGGGCTACGGTGATGGGTGCATTTTCGCCGGCGGTGAATGACGCCCCAAACAGGTAGTCGTTCCAGATCTGGGTGAACTGCCAGATACAGGACACGACGATGATTGGCAGCGCCGCCGGCAGCATGATCGATACGAAGATCCTGATGAACCCCGCACCGTCGATCTTCGCTGCTCTTACGAGTTCATCGGGAATGCTGACGAAATAATTGCGGAAAAACAGCGTGGTGAACGCAATCCCGTAGACTGTATGGACCAGCACGAGCCCCGGAAGAGACCCTGCCAGACCAAGGATCCCCAACGTTTGCGCCATGGGAAGAATCACTGCCTGAAAAGGCAGGAAGCAACCGAACAACAGCAGCCCGAAAATCACGTTGGAGCCAGGAAACCGCCATTTGGTGATGACATAACCGTTGATCGCACCGATGCCGGTCGACATGATCACTGCCGGGATCGTCAACAGCAGCGAGTTGATGAAATAGGGTTTCAGCCCTTTGCAGGCCGTTCCGTTGCAAGCCTCCGACCAGGCGGTGCGCCAGGCGTCGAAGCTGATTTGCTGCGGCAGGCCGATGAAGGAGCCGGCATAGATCTCATCAAGGTGTTTCACCGAAGTGGTGATCATCACCCATAGCGGCATCAGGTAGAACGCAGCCATGAAAAACAGACTGCCGTAGATGACGGCGCGACCGATCCGATGCTGCCGACGGAAGGACGCGGCTTTCGTGGCCAAGGGCGTGGAATTGCTAGCCAAGGACGCGGCATTACTGGCCATCGCGGGACCCCTTCAGCTCTGAATAGAGATACGGAACGATGATCGCGGCGACGGTCATCAGCATCATGATCGCGCTGGCTGCGCCAACGCCCATCTGGTCACGCCGGAAGGTGGCGGAGTACATGAAGGTGGAAGGCATCTCGGTGGCGGAGCCGGGGCCGGTGTTGGTTAGCGCCAGAATGAGATCGAAGCTCTTGATCGCAATGTAGCTGAGCAGAACGATCACGCTCAGGAAGGCCGGGCGCAGCATCGGCACGACGATTGTCCGATAGATCAGCGGCAGGCTTGCACCTTCGATCTGGGCGGCCTTGATGACCGAATTGTCGATGCCGCGCAGTCCGGCCAGGAAGATCGCCATGGCGAAGCCGGTCGATTGCCATACTGCGGCAATCACCACGCAATAGATCGCGAAAGTCGGCTGTGCGATCCAGTCAAACACAAAGCTGGTCCAGCCAAGGTCATTGACCACTTTCTGCACGCCCAGGGCGGGATTGAGAATCCATTTCCAGGCGGTGCCGGTGACGATGAAGGACAGCGCCATCGGGTAAAGAAAAATCGCCCGCAATGTGCCTTCCACCCGGATCTTCTGATCGAGAAGGATTGCCATCAGCAGTCCGAGCCCCGTGGTCAGAGCCAGGAAGAGTGTTGAAAAGACGAAGAGATTGAACACGGCCGTGTGCCAGCGCGGCGTCGACCACAGGCGGACATACTGATTGAGGCCGACGAAATCGTATTTCGGCACGATCATGGAAGATGAGAGCGAGATCCAACCCGTCCAGCAGATGAACAAGTAGACCGCAACCAGGACAACCAAGAGGCTGGGCGCCAGCACCAGCCGTGGCAGCCAATTCTCGATACGGTTCGATAAAGGGATGGATCTGCTCATCGGCTTGCCCTCGGATTGGGTCAATGGAGCTGCTAGCAAGGCGCTGCCGGGACCTCATGGGAGGCATTGCCCCGGCAGCGAACGCACGCCTCAGCGTGCGTTGTTGATCCCGTCGACCAAGGATTTGACCGCGTCTTCCGCACTCATATCGGTGACGAAAAACTTGCCGACGACGTCCTGGAACACGCCCGAGAAGCGCGGCTCGACAGCAAAGCCGTCGGTGAGCGATCCGTAGATTGCGTTGTTCTTGATGGCAGCGACGCGATCCGAAAAGCTACGCTTGGCGCAGTCGTCAAAGTCGTCCATCGGCACATCGAGACGAGCCGGGATCGAGCCTTTGATCAGATTGAACTTCTTCTGAACCTCGGGGTCCATGATCGCTTCCGCAACCGCGTCCTGCCCTTTTTCGATATCGGCATTTTTGATCTTGAAGCCGCCGAATGTATCGAACACGAACTTGTAGTTCGGCGTGGCGGTCGGCGTCGGAAAGCAGAGGAAATCGACGCCCGGCTTCATCCCCTTGGCAAGGAATTCACCCTTCGCCCAATCGCCCATGATCTGCATGCCGGCCTGGCCGTTGGCGACCAGATTGGTCGCAGCCGCCCAGTCACGGCCGGTGAAACCGGCGTCATGCAATCCACGCACCTTGCCCAGAAGTTCAAACGTCTTGATCATCTCAGGGCTGGACAGCGCCGTTTCATCGAGATCGATGGCAGCTTTCTTGTAGAAATCCGGGCCGTTCACGTCGATGAGCATGGACTCGAACAGCTCTTCGATCTGCCAGCTCTCATCGCTCATCGCGATCGGCGTGACACCAATCGCCTTCAGCTTTTCGGCACTGGCAATCAGCTCGTCCCAGCTTGTGGGAATGGCGATCCCGGCCTTGTCGAAGACAGCCTTGTTCGCCCAAACCCAGTTCTGGCGATGCATGTTGATCGGGGTCGAGAAAAAGGTGTCATCCTGCTGCAGGAATTGCAGCATGACCGGCGGGAGGGAGTCTTTCCAGCCGTTCTTGGCGTAGAGGTCATTCAATGAACGAAGCACGCCTTCCTTGGCCCAGCCCAGTCCCTCGAAGCCGAGGAACTGCATGACGGCAGGCGGATTGCCGGCGGCAACGCGGGTGCGAAGTGCCTGCTGGGCATTGGCGCCATTGGCACCGCCAACCGCGCTATCCTGCCACTCGAAGCCCATGGTCTTGAGCTTGTCGGTAATCACTTTCAGGGCACCGACTTCACTCGCCGACGTCCAGACATGCAGGCCTTCGATTTTGGTTTGTGCCATTGCCTGGCCCGCGAAGGGCAGTCCCAGCGCGGCGGCGAGCAGAATTCTTTTGAGTTTGGTCATCGTCATTCCCCTGTTGAGGTTGAAATGCCCGGTCGCATTTCGCTGTTATCGGGCGGGTTGGAGTCAGCTTGGATCAGCCGGCATGGCATAGCCGACGTTCTTTCTGCCGTAGCGGCGGACCCGAATGTTGGCTTGTTCGGCGTGCCCGGCGAACCCTTCCATCAGGCAGAGACGCGAGCCGTACTCTCCGATCAGGGCCGAGGCCTCGTCGGTCAGAATGCGCTGATAGGTGCAGGTCTTGAGGAACTTGCCGACCCAGAGCCCGCCCGTGTAACGCGCGGCCTTGTTGGTCGGTAGCGTATGGTTGGTGCCGATGACCTTGTCGCCAAACGACACATTCGTGCGGGCACCGAGAAACAGCGCGCCATAGTTCTTCATCTTCTCAAGGAAGTAGTCCGGATCACGTGTCATGACCTGGACATGCTCGGAGGCGATGCGATCGGCCTCGGCCACCATCTCGTCGACCGTATCGCACAGGATGATCTCGCCGAAATCCTCCCACGCTTTGGCCGCGACAGCCGCAGTCGGCAGGATTTTGAGCAGCCGCTCGATTTCATCCAGCGTGTCGCGGGCTAGCTTCTCGGAATTGGTGATCAGCAAAGCGGGAGAATTTACGCCATGCTCGGCCTGGCCAAGCAGGTCGGTCGCCACGATCTCGCCGTCCACGCTGTCGTCGGCAATTACAAGGGTCTCGGTCGGGCCGGCGAAAAGGTCGATGCCGACCTTGCCGAACAGCAGCCGTTTGGCTTCTGCGACATAGGCATTGCCGGGGCCGGCCAGGATATCGACGGGAGCGATCGTCTCCGTGCCGTAGGCCATGGCGGCGATCGCCTGGACGCCGCCGAGACAGTAGATCTCGTCGGCACCTGCGAGCGCCTGGGCGGCGACAATCTTCTCGGCGATCTTGCCCTGAAACGGCGGGGCGCAGGTGATGACGCGCTCGCAGCCAGCCACTCGGGCGGTCAAGACGGTCATATGGGCGGATGCAAGCAGCGGATACTTCCCGCCCGGCACGTAGCATCCGACATTCTGGATCGGTACGTTCTTGTGGCCCAGGACAACTCCCGGCAGCGTTTCGATCTCCAGATCTAGAATGGTCTCGCGCTGGGCTTCGGCGAACCTGCGCACCTGGTCCTGCGCGAAATCGAGATCCTCGCGTTCGCGCTTGGTCAACGCGTTGATGCATCCGTCGATCTCGGCCTTGGTCAGGCGATAGTCATCCCTGTCGAACTTGTCGAAGCGAACGGACAATTCGCGCACGGCCTTGTCGCCGCCCTTCTCAATCTGGGCCAGCAAGGCCTGAACCGTCGCGGTGACGGCCGGCTGGCCATCGTCAGCGACATTGCCTTTGGCGGGCTTGAAGGTGCGTATCATGGCAATATCTCTTGCTTTGCGTACGCGCGTGCGCGCCGCACTACCGAACGTGATGGTTGGCGATGTGGGAGGGCGCTCGCCGCCCTCCTGCTTGCTAGAGATGCTGCTCGCGTGCGCGCATCTCGGCGTATCCGGCTTGTTCTTTTTCGTAGTAAGCAGGCGACGGGAAATCCCACCAGCCGGTCGCGAACGGTCCCGCCGCGTCGCGTGAGACAATGACCTCGACAAGAGCCGGGCCGCCGCATTCCAAGGCTGCCTTCAAGCTGCTTTCAAGGTCTTCATCCTTCTCGACTTTCCAGGCCTCGAGCCCGAAGGCGCGGGCGGAAGCCGTGATATCGGCAGAGTAAGGCTGGCCGTTGCCGGAGTGATGGGTAAATTCAGAAGCGATGTGGCGTCCCATGAACTTGCGCTGGCCACCACGGATCGACATGTAGCCGGAGTTGTTCAACACGAGGAACACCACATTGATGCCGTTCATAACGGCAGTGCCCATTTCGGGCAGCGACATCATGAAGTCGCCGTCGCCGACGATCGCCACGACCTGACGATCCGGGCATGCGAGCTTGGCGCCCAACGCTGCCGGGACCGCCCAGCCCATCGGCGAATAGGAGCCGGAAGTCAGATGGGTGCGAGGCTCGTAGACCGGGAAGCTTTGCTTCACCGAACCCTGGGTGTTGCCCGAACCCACAACCACGATACCATTGCGGTCGAGGACCTTGCGCAAAGCGACCAGCGGACGCTGCGATGTGAAGGGCGTTTCGCGGCTGTTTTCGCGCGGCGACACCTGGGCGATCCAGTCGGCCTTCGCCTTCTGGACGTCGGCCAGAAACGTTTCGCGTTTGGCCAGGGCCTTCTTGGCATCCGCCTCCGAGATCAACGCCAGGATTGCCTCCAACGCCACCTTTGCGTCGGAAACGATGCCGACCTCGGTCGGATAGGTTTTGCCGATCTCGCGCGGGTCAAGATCGATGTGGATCAGCTTGCCCGGGGGGATCGAGAACGAGACGCCCTTGGCGTAGGAGGACGCCGACCAATCTGTGAAGCGGCAGCCGACAGAGATCACGACGTCAGCGGATGCGGTGATCTTGTTGCCACATGTCGTGCCGGTCTGGCCGACCGCGCCGATGAAGAGCTCATGATCTTCCGAGATGGCGCCCTTGCCGTTCCAGGTGATCGAAACTGCCGCGCCGAGCCGCTCGGCCAAACGGGTCAATTCGTTTGAAGCGTTGGCTGTGATGGCGCCGCCGCCGGCGACGATGACCGGCCGTTCGGCGTTCAACAGAAGCTTTACCGCCGCCTCGATCGCGCTCGGATCCGGGTAGGTCACACCGATCGGCAGGCGCTTGTCCAGCGGATGAATGCTGACGTCCGCCGCTTCGACCTGCACGTCCATCGGCACCTCGACATGCACGGGGCCTGGACGGCCGGTAAGCATCTCGTTGAAGGCGCGATGCATGATGGTCGGCAGAACCTGCACGGATTGCGCCTGCCAGGCGCGTTTGGTCACCTGCTCGGTGATGCGCGCAAAGGCGTTGTCCTGCTGGCGCTCGATCTCCTGCATGGTGCCATGGCCATGCATGTAGGTCTGCGGCGAGCCCGACACATAGAACAGTGAAGTTGAGTCACAGTAGGCTGTCGCAAGACCAATGATCGTGTTGGTAGCGCCGGGTCCGACCGACGTCGAACATGCCATGGGCTTGCCGCTGGCGCGGAAATAGCCGTCCGCCATGTGGACAGCGCTCTGTTCATGCATGACCTGGATAAAGGGCAGCTGCGAGCCTTCCTCGAGAAAAGCATCGAACAGGGCCCAGATGCCATGTCCAGGTACGCCAGCCACATATTCGACGCCATATTCCTTGAGCGCTCTTGCGACGATCTGCCCACCGGTCAGTTTCATTGTTCGACCCTCTTATCTTTTGGCTGACGAGGCGGTTGCGAGATATGCCCTCGTCCATGCTCTTAGTAAGCAGCTGTGGATCGCCCGCGACAAGTTCGCAGGGTAGGATTATTCGAAGCAATGTGGCGCGCTATCCGAGAAGAGTTGCGACAGTAGAGGTTGTCCATTTCCGGCCGCCGATGGGCGAAATATGCCGAGGCGGGCTCTAGTCAAGCGCAAAGACGCATCCGGTTTCCAGAAGATTTTCGACGCGATGTAGCGCGATAAGTGCTGCAAATCGCGCAAGAATTCGCACTATCGCGCAATTCCGCCTCAACATGGCGTATGGCTTGCTTGCTGGTAGTGTCAACCACTTTGCAAAGGTGGACCTCATGTCGAAGAGCAATCAGATTGTCCTGCATGCACTCGTGGCGCGATATGGCACGCTTGCGCTTGACCTCGATATCGCACATGAGATCGGTTTCGACGGGCTGGAAGCCTCCGGCGCAAAGATTCGGGCTTTCCTGGACGCTGGTTTCAGCCCGCAGGACCTGCGTCACTTAATCGGTGAGACCTTCATTCCCGGCGTTGGATTTCTTCTCGATGTGGAACGCTACGGCGACGCCCGAAGGGACTTGCTGAAGGACGCCGAAGAGTTGACGAATCTTGCCTCGGCGGTCGGATCAAAGGGCATTCAGGTCATTACGGGTCCTATCAGTCTCGAGGCTCTCGATCCCAGCAGCGTTACTCGGCGACCCGATCTCTACCGAGGCGTTGTCGGCCTGCCCATAGAAGAGCAGATCGACATCACGGCGTCTGGATTGGCCGCGGTCGCCGACATCGCCGCCCAGCGCAACCTGGTCATCTACCATGAAGCGCTGTCCTGGACGCCGCTCAACACGCTTGACAGGCAGCTTCGTACGATCAGGAAAGCAGCCCGCGACAACATACGTCTCGTTGTCGACTTCTGGCACTGTTACACCTCAGGCGATGGACCCGAACAAATCTCGCGATTGGACAAGGATTTGATTTACGGCGTACACATCTGCGACTCGCTGCCGTTTGCGGGCGGAGTTCCCAACGAGCCTATTCTCCGCGATGTCGAAACGGGCAAGGGCGTATTGAACCTGGGAGAGTGGGTGTCTGCAGTGAAATCGACCGGCTACGATGGCTGGTGGAGTTGCGAGCTGTTTTGCAACAGGCAGCATCAGATGAACAGCTACGATGTCGCTCGTGATCTCAAAACGCTCATGCAGGATCTTGTTGTAGGTTCTTAGGTCGTCGATCGTCGAGGCTTCGATTAGACCGTCCTATGCGCAGTGGATCATCGTGCCCTGCTCGCTAAACAATTCGAGGGTGTCGGCATTTAGCTGGCCCCCTACGACCAAATGGTCGATCTCTCCAGGTCCCGAAACTTGAAAGGGCGCGACCCTCGACATGCTGTCGACGGTAGCCAAAACCACCCGAGCGGCACTTCGCCGGCACATCACGCGTTTGATTTCAGCGTCGGCAAGATCGAATGCGGTCAATCCGACCGCAGCATGCACCGCGCAATCACTGACAAGGAAGACGTCGGCGTTAAACTGCTCCAATTGCGAAAGGGCGGCAGCTCCAAGACAGCATCTTTTGCCGTGGTCGTACAGGCCGCCCACAAGAACGACGCCGGCTTGACGATGCCCTTCCAGCGCAGCCGCGACATTTGGGGAATTTGTTACAATCGTCAAAGACAGGTGGCGGGGTAAAGCGGCGGCGAAAGCAACGCTGAGGGCTGCGTGGTCCATCATGATCGTCGCGTTCGGTTGAACGAGCTTCGCTGCGGCGGCAGCCAGCCGCGCGAGATCCGTGGTCGAGGTCCTCAACCGCTCAGGCCCGGCTTTGGCCTCCGATGACCTGACCAACGCTCCGCCATAGACCCTGCGGCAAAGTCCGGCTCTGGCAAGATCGCGCAGGTCGCGGCGCACAGTGTCTTCAGAGACACGGAACTCGAGCGCAAGCGCTTTGGCCAGGACCCTGCCATGCTCGGCCAACCTGAAGCGAATGACGGCCTGGCGTTCTTCTGTAAGCATATCCAGAAATCCTTAGGACGAACCTGGGCGACTTTCTGTTCGGGGAATGCAAATCGGATATAGATCCCAAGCGCCCCACGCCGCAATGTTGTCGTGAACCGACCTATGACATGAGCGCGCGCGGCAGGCGACGACGCTTGATGCTGCCGACGAGCCTTGGAATGAACTTCAGGATCGGCAGGACTGATTCTCAGCTCATCGTGTCGGTCGCCGCTGCTGCCTGCAGGAGATGCCTGCGCGTTTGGCGTGTTGTCGAGCCAGCATGATGCCGTTGCGGCGATCGCAAAGGAGCGCTCGGCTCTCATTCGATTGATCGAACTGCGTAACCGATCGCATCACTGTGCGTCACTGATTGGCGACGTGCGAACTTGTCGCTCTTTTCACGGAGTGGAAGGATGCCTTCAATCGTCTCGGTGCAGCCGCTGCCGATTGAACGGATTCGGTGCCGGTCTACCGGTTCTCCCGGTCAGCCCAGAGCCGAGCCGGAACGCGCAAGGGTATCCATGAACCTTCTCACAGACGACATCCCCGGCAGACGTCGCCTTCGCGCGGGCATGGTGGGAGGAGGGCGAGGTTCCTTTTTTGCAAGCCGGCATAGAACTGCCATGCGGCTAACCAATCGGTTCGAATTGGTCGCAGGCTCGTTCTCGTCCGACCGACAAACCAGCATTGAAGCCGGCGAGGCGCTTGGGGTGGCTCGGGACCGCACCTACCTCAGCTTCACTGACATGGCAGCCGCTGAAGCGGCACGAGATGACGGCATCGAAGTCGCGATCATCGTAACGCCCAACCATCTTCATTTCGAGCCATGCAAATCCTTTCTCGAGGCGGGTATCCCTGTCATCTGCGAAAAGCCGCTGGTCCACTCATCGGAGCAGGCGCGCGAGCTCCAACGGATCGCGGCCGCAAACGAGACGTTCTTTGCCGTGACATACACGTACACAGGCTATCCGATGGTTCGAGATGCTCGCGCTCGCGTCCGCGCGGGGGAGATCGGGCAGGTTCGCTTCATGCATGTGGAGTATCTCCTGGAATGGCTGGTTAACGACCCCTCGAAACTGGGCAAAGGCGGGATATGGCGAGGCGACCCCGAAAAGGCGGGACCGACGGGCGCGCTGGGGGACATCGGAACACACGCCTTTAACATCCTCGAATTTGTTTCTGGTCTCCGGTGCACCGCACTCAACGCCAATTTGCTGCAAACCGTCGACTCCTTCGGCCTGGACGACACCGATGTCGTTCAGCTCGAATTCGAGGGCGGCGCCAACGGTGTGTTGTGGTCCTCTTTTGCCGCTCCAGGCCACCGCAACGGCCTGCGTTTCAAGATCGTCGGCTCCAAGGCCACTCTCGAGTGGCGTCAGGAGGCACCGGAGACGCTAACAATGTCCCGGCTCGGCGAAAGCGACCTTACCTATCGTCGAGGCCACGCCGACATCTCCTCGGACGCGAAACTTGCGACCAGTCTGCCGGCGGGGTCTCCTGAAGGCTACCTCGAGGCCCTTGCGGTCCTGTACAGCGACTATGCGACGGCGCTGGAAGCCGGCCGAAACTGGCGAGAAGTGCTCCCCGTGCCGATCCCGGATGTGTACGAAGGGCTGCGGGGCGTTCTGCTGTCCGAGATCAGCGTCAGATCTTCAGCTTCGAAGTCATGGGTTTCGTTCCCCCGCTCCTGAGCAGGCAAGCCGTCAACACTGTGAATGAATGTCCGATGTCGTTTGAGCTATCTCGTTCGGACGAAGCCTTGAGGGCGGAAACAACAAGGAATGCACAACGGTGGATGAGATCGCACGCGACGCTTATGCAGTACTTCTGCCCGCCTTTGAAAGGGCTGATTTTACGGACGCCTCGAGGTCTTTCTTCGATGCCGGCGGCGTCGCTTCGCTGCTCGGCTCGACGCGCGAGGAATACGTTGCGCGTCGCATGTCTAGAGACAGGCAGCAAACGGAGACGCGCGAGCTTCTTTTTGACTATCACAACCGCGCCCAGTCGCTTGCTGGCGACGTGCTGATCGCGATCGACTACGAGCTGGGAGGGGTCCACCGCCTCCACAAGCTTGCCCCCCAGCTTCCTCACCCGCGCGAGGTCCTGGAAATGAAGGAGGCCGAAATAGAGCATTTTGGGGTCGAGGCTGCTCGCGCAGCAAGGGCATGCGGCATCAACTTCTTCCTGGCACCGGTGCTCGACCTAGTGACCGGGAGCAACCCATGGCTGCGTGACCGCACCTTCTCCGCGGACGCCGATCTCGTCAGTCGCGCCACCTCTGCGTTCATTCGCGGAGTACAGAGCCAGGGTGTCGCGGCAACGGCGAAGCACTTTCCCGGTCACCCCCATGTTCCCGAGGATCCCCATGACAGCGCCAGTGCGACGGTCACCGCCGCGCTGGATGATCTCAAACCCAATCTTAGATGCTTCGACGCGGCCATTGCGGCGGGTGTGCGGGCCATAATGACCGGACCAATACCCGTGGATGCGATCGATCCGGGCGAGCCTTCCTCGACCTCAGCGAAGGTTGTGGCGTTGCTTCGCGAGACCCACCGGTTTCAGGGCCTGATCGTTTCGGACGATCTCGATCTGCCCGGGACGTTGCGCGGCCGCACCGTCGCAGAAACCGCGGTGGCGTCGCTGAAAGCTGGCGTCGACCTTCTTTTGTTGGCGTCCGGTCCCCAGGTCGACGAGGTGGCGAGTTACATCATCGCGAGTGTCCAGACTGGCAATCTCCGACGAGAGGTCGTCGCGCGTGCAGCGAGCGCAGTTCGTCGGTTGGCTTCGGACGCGGGACGCTGTCTTCAGGCCGCCTGAACGGTTCGCGACCAGGCACCAACGATTGCAAATGAACGTGTCACGAAGCGAACACAGCGCAGAAGCCGTCCTGGTGACTGGGTTTCGTGGTTACTCACATCTTGGAGACTGGATTTCGCATGCGAAGCGGGGCTGACTTCATAGTCGTTGGCGGGGGATCGTCGGGCTGCGTGTTGGCGTCGCGTCTGAGCGAAGATCCGGATGCCTCGGTGCTGCTGCTTGAGGAAGGGCCTAAGGACAGCAGTCCCTGGATCCATATTCCGGTCACTTTTTACAAGACCAGCAAGGGCAATCTCGTCAAACCTTATCGATGGACTCCCAATGCCGAGCACCTAGGCGATCCCGAGCCAACCATGGTTCAGGCGCGGGTGCTGGGTGGCGGCAGTTCCGTCAACGCCATGGTATATCTAAGGGGCCAGCCGCGCGACTACGACGAATGGCGCGACGCGGGCGCCGAGGGTTGGGGCTGGAATGACGTCCTTCCCTACTACAAGCGGTGCGAATCCAACGACCGCTTCGCCAATGACCTGCATGGCACCGACGGCCCCCTCCCCGTTTCGGACCAGCAGTTTACTCATCCCATGAGCCGCAGATGGGTTCAGGCATGCCAGCAGGCGGGCTTGAGATACAATCCAGATTTCAACTCGGGCGACCAGGAAGGCTGCGGCTTCTACCAGATCAATGCACGCGGCGGCCGCCGCGGGAGCACCGCGGTCAGCTACCTTGGACCTGCTCGCAATCGCCGGAACCTTGTGGTCAAAACCGGCGTTCGCGTGCTGCGGATCATCTTCGCGGGACAGCGCGCCATAGGGGTCGAAGCGCTGGTCAGCGGCAGGCGCACGGTGTTGCACGCTGGTGGCGAGGTGATCCTGACTGCCGGCGCCATTAACACGCCAAGGTTGCTTTTGCTCTCCGGCCTCGGCAATGCCGACAAACTCACGCGGCTTGGCATTCCCCTCACCCAGCATTTGCCAGGAGTGGGACGGAACCTGCAGGATCACATCGAGGTCTCGCTGATCCATGAGGTGAACGGGCCGTTTAGCTACGACAGATACAAGAAGCCGCATTGGCAATTCCTGGCAGGCCTTGAGTACCTTCTCTTCCGAAGGGGCCCCTGCACGACGAACGTCGTCGAGGGCGGCGCCTTCTTTCGATCCTCGCTCAATGACGACCGCCCTGACCTGCAGTGCTGTTTCATGCCGGGCGCCGGCGTCGAAGCGGGCCTTGACACTGTTCCCGGCGGCAACGGAACGACGCTAAACATTTGCCAGACCCGGCCACGCTCAAGCGGCTGGGTCGAATTGAGGAGCGCAGATCCTCTTGAGGCGCCGATCATCCGGCCGAACTATCTGCAGGAGCAATACGATCTCGACGTCATGTGCGAGGGTGTCGAGTTCGGGCGAGAGATCATGTCACAACCAGTCATCGCAAAATACCTTTCGAGGGAATATGCGCCTGGGCCTGTCCGGAGTCGGGCGGAAATCCTAGCCTATGTCAAAAGTCAGGCGCATGCGGCACTCCATCCGATGGGTACTTGCAAGATGGGCAGCGACGATATGGCCGTTCTCGATCCCGAACTGCGCGTTCACGGGATCGATGGGCTGCGTGTCTGCGACAATTCAGCCGGGCCAAATCTTGTTTCCGGCAACACCAACGGCGTCGCCATTATGATCGCGGAGCGGGCAGCCGACTTCATCGCGGCCAGGCACGGCTTTATTTCAGGAAGAATGGCAGATGCGAGGAATAGAATTGGTCCGAGCGCCCGCCCCTAACGCAGCCGCATTGCATAATCGGAAGGAAACAATGTCGAAGCTACCGGATTCAACATTCTTGCACCGTCTCGCTGATCTGGCGGATGCCGAGACTCTGCCGCGCTATCTGGTCGAGCTTGCCGTCGAGACCAAGCCGAAGCCCGGATATAGATTCGATCCGGTGACCGAGGCGGATCGAGAAGCCGAGATCGCCTTGCGTGCAGCCATAACGGCAGAGTTTCCAGACCATGCGGTGCTTGGCGAGGAATTCGGCGAAACGGGCGGCGGCAGTGACTGGCGCTGGGTGCTTGATCCCGTCGACGGAACGCGGCCTTTCATCTGCGGCATTCCCGTCTGGGGAACGCTCATCGGTCTGACGGTTCGCGGGCGCGCCGAGATGGGGATGCTTAGCCAGCCCTATATCGGCGAGCGGTTCTGGGCGGATGCGACAGGCGCATGGCGCCAGCGCGCCGGCGAGCCACAGCCACTCACGACGCGGGGCATTGACACGCTGTCCGACGCCATTCTTCACACCAACTCGCCCGAACATTTTCACGGCGATCTCAAAGCTGGCTTCGAGCGGCTGAACAGCACCGTCAAGATGACCCGGTACGGTGGGGAATGTTACGCCTTTGCCATGCTGGCGGCGGGCCGAATCGACTTGGCGGTTGAACCTTCCCTGCAGCCCTACGACATCGTGGCGCTGATCCCGATCATTGAGAAGGCGGGGGGCGTGATCACGCGTCTCGACGGCGGCCGAGCTGAGGAAGGAGGCCCAGTCCTTGCCGCGGCGACTCCGTCGCTGCATCGGTTGGCTCTGAACGAGCTTGTCCTGAACGCCTAGACTGCCGGAAACTCACTGCAAGAACCGACAGCTTTGCCGGCCATTTTCATAGTGGACACAATAGCTCTGATTGCTCATGCAGGTTTTGGGCGGTCCGGCTATCGGCTTGCCATCACCTGCCGGCGCTCTGTTGCGATGACGCAAATACCCGTTGGACATGGAAGTCCGATTCCAGCTGACGTTAGAAGGCGCCCGTCATGCATATTGTCGCTTCACAAACCTTGTCCGTGCGAAGTTGCGCCCCCACAGGCTCAGGGAGTAACTCATGCATATAAAGAACAGCAGCGAATTGGGCTCCAGCCTCCATCGGCGAGTTGAGTCTGAGGGTTTGTTGCTCGTCTGATGTCCTCCCAGGACTTTCGTCACATTGAAAGGCGGGCAACCAGTTGCCCGCCTTCTCTTTGCTGTCACCTGCAGGGTCTGATACGTCTCGGGCACCAATCACACCGTGATCGGCTTGTTGGCAATCCGAGACATGGACAGATCGGCAAAAGCGACTGACCCGGTAGCAAAGTCGGGTTCGCCCAAGGCCGAGCATAGAGCCGACGAGTAATGCAGTTAGTCAGTTAGCATATCACATCTGGATCATGTCCGAACCGTCGCCCAGATATTGCAGCACCTCCCTGGGGATGCCCGGGTCGCTTCGGTCAATCACGGTAAGCTCCTTGAGGTGACTGCGCTGGAGCAGCCCCGGCCCTTTGTAGTGCAAGGCGACCTTCGTCGAATAGGGCTGCCGGAAGGCATTGGCTGCAATGCCGCTGGCGATGCCGAACATGAAGCGCTTCGCGTTTCGCTTGACCTGGGCATAAACGCCGAAGGTGAGCTCATTGCTCTGGATGCCTTCGAAGTCCGCCGTAAACAGCCGGTCCGCAACTGGGAAGCTGAACCCGTAGTACTTGAAGACGTATTCCGTTCTCCCCGGCCTGTCGAAGCTCGGGAACCGCTCGATATAGTAATGCTGGAGAAAATTGTTATTCCGATAAAGGCAGAATGCCGATTTTAGAATGAAGCCTTTATAGATCGACGAAAACTGATACCGGTCATAGACACCCAGGATCTCCGAATCCTGCACGCTTCCGTCGAAGACAATATTCGACAGGAAGTTGACAAACTCCGGCAGATGACGCGCGGTTGACATCGCATGAAAAAAATTGCCGTCAATTAGCGTCCTGAACTCCTCAGGGTTGGAGAAAAGGATCGGCACGCTCAGCCCGAAGAAATTCGCGATCGTGCGCAGATTGGCGCTGGACGGCACATGGGCGCCGGACAGATATTTGTTAAATTGTTGCCGGTTGACGTTTAATTTGCGACAAACGGCGGCGACAGACCCGTGGCGATCGCACAAGGTCCTCAAATTTGCCGCGAGCGCCGCAGTATCCCCTGCGATGTGGTTCATCTTTGATCGCCTCCCCTATGACGCGAACAGACGCTATCTGTACGTCACTTTAATGCAGACTTCAACGAGGTGCGAAGTTGGCTGCAAGAGGCGAATGCGCCCATACTCAGGGCCAGATCAGGAGCGCCTGGCATGGCAACTCACGGCAAGACGGGGTGGTCAGTTATGGGGACCGGAACCATTGCCACGGAGCAGATGGTCGCGGGCATCAGAGCGCAGGGGCACACTCCGTTATGGGTGGTCAGCCGCCGAAAGATGGATGCAGCTCATTTCGCTCAGGATCTCGATATTCCGCAATGGACGACCAACCTGTCGGATGCCCTGGGCGATCCTAACGTCGAGTTCACCTATGTCAGTGCACGTCTGAGGCGACGGGCCCATTACATCACCGCTGCGGCCAAAGCTCGCAAGAACGTCCTTTGCGACGGCCCGATCTCCGAAAACAGCAAAGTAGCCGCTGAGCTTGTGCGTCTGTGCGACAGCGCCGGGATAGTGCTTGCGGTACATCATCCGTTCCGTGCGTCGGCCATCCACCAGACCATGCGCAGACTGATCCTGGATGGTGACATCGGGAAGGTGCAATCGATCCTTCTTACCCGCGAGGGACCGTACAAGCCCGCGGCCAAGCGCAGAAAGGACGATCTCGACAGCGAAGGCGACATCTATCTCGACATGTCAGTCGACGACATTGACCTTGCAAGGTTCCTGACGGGCGGAGAACCGCGTGAAGTTTCGGCCACTTGCACTATTGCCGATGGCAGACCCAACCAGATCTCCTATTCGTTTCAACTGAACGATGGCAGCCTGTTTCATGCATTCGAGAGTTTTGCGATCGCCGACCTGGAAAGCACGGTCGTGGTGGCTGGAGATCGCGGCACGCTGATCGCCCACGGTACGCTGAACGGCAAGGCTTCGGGTACGCTCATGCGTCGGCATGCAGCCAAGAACGAGCTCGTGCCGGTTCGCGACGGGGATTCGCACGTTGCTGCAGTCGAGGACTTTGTCAGCGCCGGGGAGCGAAGGCTGACTTGGCTGGCACGGGGGTCAGATAGCGTAGCTGCCCTTCGCGCCGCGGAGGCTGTGGCTAAGGCCGCCTCGAGGCGCCGCACCGCCACAGTTCAAGGAGGGCAGCAAACGAGGGGCCTCCTGAAGCGAGATCAATCTGTTCAGGAAGCTGCGGGCCAGTGACATGCGCCAGCTTGGGACCGTCGTGTTTCCCAGCGGACGTTCTATCGCGGGAGACGTGCCTGCTTGGCTTCAGAAGGCAATGAGCAAGACCAGATCAGGATTGCCTGGTCTCACGGGATGGCCGTCCCGAATACCCCATTGCGCGGGATATCTGACCCGCGATCTCGGCGATTCGCCCTCCGGTTGAGAGGACATCCTCGTCAGTAACGCGCGCGACTGGTCCGCTGATGCTGATTGCGCCGAGCGGGCGCCCCGATTGATCGAAGACGGGTGCCCCGATGCAGCGCCCTCCAATGGCGGACTCCTCGTTGTCGACCGAATAGCCCCGCTCCCGGATAAGCGGAAATTCCGCACGCAGTTGGTCGACGGTGGTGAGGGTGTTGTACGTGTAACGGGGCAGCCCCGGCTCCTTCAGCAGAACGTCCACTTCATGCGGATCAAGCCATGCGAGAATCGACTTTCCGAGAGAAGTGGCGTGCCATGGGTTGACTACTCCCACTGATGCTCCCTGGCGCAGCGTCTGCATGGCCTCGATACAGTCCACGACGACAACCTCGCGGCGCAGCCAAAGGGCGAAGCTAACGGTCTCGTTGAACTGCTCGTGCAAGGTTTCCAGATAGGGGTGGGCTACCGTTCTGACGTCCCTGCGGTGGAGTGATTTCTGCCCAAGGATATAAAGCCCAATGCCCAGAACATAGCGATTTCCATTCACCTTTTCGATGAGCCCATGCCCAACGAGGCTGGCCACATAACGTGACGTGGTTGGCTGTCCCAGCCCGACCTCTCGTGCGATCATCGACAGCGACATAGGTTGGTCAGACCGCTCAAGAACGCGCAAAACTGCAACCGCCCGATCGACAGCGTCGAAGCGGGCACTTTTTTCCTCATCGGTGAACAGGGCGTTTGGCAAGATCGTTCCAGCGAATCCCGTAGCAATCGTCACTTGGTGCTCCAAGTCGAGCCGGCCGTCAATTAAGTCGCGGTGCGGCGTCCAGCAACATTCCTGTGTAAGAGTGCTTCGGCGAACGCAGGACGTCATTCGTTCGTCCCGCCTCAACGATGCTTCCGTCCTTCATGATTATGATGGATTCTGCAATTTCGGAGACCAGCGGCAGGTTGTGCGTTATGAACAGCATCGCCAGGCCGTCCCTCTTCAAATCGAGCAGAAGCTCGACCACGGCCGCTTGCACTGACACGTCGAGAGCCGAAGTGATTTCGTCACACACCAGAAGCTTCGGTTTGACCGCGAGCGCGCGGGCCACGGCTACGCGTTGACGCTCACCTCCGGATAAATCTGCCGGGTAAAGATCGGCAACTCGTTGCGGTAACCGGACGCGGTCGAGAAGCGACCGGACTTCGGCGCCGACCCGTGCTCTATCAGCCAGTCCCGTTAGGCGAACGGCACGAGCGATGCTCTGGGCGATAGATTCCTTCGGGTTGAGAGAGCGATCGGGATTTTGGAACACGATCTGCATGGCGCTGAGATCTGCCTTGGAGCGGCTTGAGACGGCGAATGGCATCGAATGGCCCTCGAACAACAAGCTGCCCGAGGCGTTGCTATGCAAACCTGTCACGCATCGGCCTGTTGTGGTTTTGCCGCTGCCGCTCCCACCGACCAGACCCACGCATTCGCCTTTGCCAACCGAGAATGAAACGCCGTGGACGACCTCGACATGACCATGAGCCGCGCGCAGGTTCTTCACCTCGAGGATGTTCTGGAATTCAATTGCACCCTCGGCCTCGGGCGCCGCCGCTGGACCATCGGTTACCAGTCGTGGAATGGCGTCGAGCAGCATGCGCGTGTAATCGGCGCTCGGTTCGACGAAAACCTGCTTGCGGCTCCCCTGCTCGACGATCCTGCCAGAAAGCATGACGGCTACCCTGTCGGCCACGACGTTCACGACGGCAAGGTCATGGGTGACGTAGACCACGCTGGCGCTGCTGGACTTGACCAGCCTCGCTATCAGCTCAAGGATCGTCTGCTGGGTGGATACGTCAAGGCCGGTGGTCGGCTCATCCATCACGATGACCTGCGGAGACGTGGCGAAGGCCATGGCAATTGCGATGCGTTGCAGTTGACCGCCACTCAGTTCGAAGGGATAGCGTCTCGAAAACTTTTCATCGTCTGGTAGATTGACGCTCCGCAACGCGTCACGCATCAGTTGCTTCATGCCGGTGCCCGAATGGCCGTGCGCCGCAAGAAGCTCGGCCATTTGCTTGCCGACTGACATACGGGGGCTGAAGCTCGTCGTCGGATTTTGCGGAACCAGCGATACTTTGCCGCCCTGGAAGGCACGTTTCCTCCGGCTCGAGAGCGAGAGGATGTCTGTGCCGCCAATTAAAATCTTGCCGGACGAAATACGCATTCCGGGCCGCGCAAAGCCTAGCAAACTCAAGGCGACCGACGTCTTTCCAGATCCCGATTCACCAATGATGGCCAGGACTTCACCCCGCTTCACGTGAAGGGAGACGTCGCTAACGATTTCGCGGCCGTTCAGATCATGCATGAAAAGCGATTGCACAACGAGCGGGATTGCTTCGGTCATTTCAGATCTCTTTCGACCGACCGACCGAGCGCGCAAAGCTGTCGGCAAGCACGTTGACGGCAACGGAGAAGGCAGCAATTGCCAGAGCTGGCGCGAGTGCGATCCATGGCGAGATCGTGATGCCAATGCGGTTTTCGCTGATCATCAGACCCCAGTCGGCCGCCGGCGGTGGCAGGCCCAGGCCCAGATAGCTTAGGGAAGCGTAGAGAATAATCGACCCGCAAAGCCGCACCCCGAAGTCGGCCAGGACGGGGGTCAGCACGTTGGGCAGGATATCAAGGAAGCAGATTGCGGCCCAGCTTTCCCCGCGCGCGAAGGCAGCTTCAACGTACTCGTTCTTGGAGATATCCATGGTGATCAGTCGCACGATACGGAAGATGCGGGGCGAATGCAGGATCACGATCCCTATGATGACTGTGGGCAGGCTTGGCCCCGTCGAAGCGAGAAGGACGAGAAGAAAGATTGCCGGCGGCAGCGCATAGATCACATCGGAAATGGCAATCAGAAGAATATCGAGCGAGCCTCGCCGCAGGCCCGAGTAGATGCCAAGCGGCACCGCCACGATATAGGCCGCGACTGTCGCGCAAAGCGCGACGACGAGCACAGTCCTTCCGCCATAGAGGAAGCGACTGAAAGTGTCGCGCCCAAGGAAGTCGGTTCCAAGCCAATGCCCCTGGGTTATGGGCGCGAATGGAGCGCCGACGATTTCATCGAAGGCGTAGGGACTGAAAAATGGTCCGAGCGAAGCAAGAGCAACGATGATGACGACCAGGACCAGAGCGATGCGAGCTGCTGGCTTCGCCAAGGTCAGGCGCAGGACGGAGCGGCGCATACGGTCAATCCCTTCGACTAGGTCGTACCGCGCGCCACGCGCAGCCTTGGATTAAGAAGAAGGATCAGCGCTTCGGACACCAGGTTGATCAGCACATAGGTGGCGGTGATGATCAGCGTGATGGCGAGCACTGTCGGCATGTCACGGTTGATGACAGCTTCCGAGAGCGCGCTGCCGATGCCAGGCAGCTGAAAGACGGACTCGGTGACCACCACTCCACCAGCCAACCAGGCTGCGTTCAACGCGATCGTCTGGATGGTCGGTGTGATGGTGTTGGGAAG
>NZ_RZSG01000099.1:0-12183 GCF_003997725.1 Mesorhizobium sp. M4A.F.Ca.ET.050.02.1.1 | reverse complement strand
ACCTTTTATGGATGCGCGAGACGGCGGGCGGCGTCTTTGACACCCCCGAGCGGCGGGCGGAACTCGAAAAGACGTTGCGCGAGTTGACCAGTCGCATCCGCGACGAGAGCCTGCGCTATCACTATCAACAGGAGATGCGCGAGAGGGTGCTGAGCTTCTTCGGCTCGCAGCGCGGCCCGCGGCAGGGCCGTCATGATGGCGGTCGACCGGGCGAGCGCGGCCAGGGCAAGGCTGCGGCACCCGGCGGACAATTCGCCAAGGGTGGCGGCGGCCGCATCGCGATCACCGAGAGCCTCGGCCAGTCGGCGCTGGTCAAGCGCGGCGAGGGCATGTCGGTGCGCGAGGCGACGATCATCGTGGCGCTGATCAACCATCCGGCGCTGATCGACGAGAATTTCGCTCACGTCGAATTCCTCGACCTTGCCAACAGCGATCTGAGGCGGCTGCATGCCGCCATCCTCGATGCCATGGCGCATGACATGGCCAATGATCGCGGCGCCGTGATCGCGACGATCGAGCGTGCTGGCTGCGGCGAGGTTTGGGAGCGCGCGGTGGCGCTGATCAAGCGCGCCAGGCAATGGCCGGCGCTGGAGACCGCCGCGCTCGAGGATGCCCGCGATGCCTTCAACCAGGCGCTGCACTTGCAGCGCAGCGCGCGCACCTTACATAGAGAACTGAAACAGGCGCAGGCAGCGCTCGACGCGGATCCATCGGACGAAAATTTCCGGCATCTGGTCGAGATTCAGGCGCAATTCAACGATGTGCAGGCAACGGAAGCGCTGATCGAAGGGTTCGGCGTGTCCTCGGGCAGGGTTGGACGCGTATAGGGTCCAACCTCGTCCAGGGAGCGAAATGGAAATGTCCCCGCGTCGAATCGACGCCTCTAAGTCGGGTAATTGATTCGCTTTTTTCATGCGAATCATGCGAGAGGCGCTTGACCTTCTGGCAGAATGGCGGAATCAGGACGATTCGAAATATTAACCCGTGCCAGGCGTCGACGGGAAAATTGAGCGATGCCGGGTACTGGTCACTGGACGGGCAAAAGGCCTGCCACAGATATCAGGGTTAATCTGGACTTAACGAGAGATGCGGTTACTGGCCCGGTGAAGAGCGTTCTGGTGCGAGCGCATCCGATTTGACCGGCACTGCAGCTTACGCGGCTTCGCTAGAAAGCCGCTTGGAGACGACAAAGAATGGCGACAAAGGAAAAGGAAGAGGTCGAGACCGAACGTGAAGGCGCCACTGATGGCCCTCTGCTCGACCTTTCCGATGATGCTGTCAAGAAGATGATCAAGGCCGCCAAGAAGCGCGGCTACGTCACGATGGACGAGCTGAACTCGGTGCTGCCTTCGGAGGAAGTGACCTCCGAGCAGATCGAGGACACGATGGCGATGCTTTCCGACATGGGCATCAACGTCGTCGAGGACGACGAGCAGGGCGAGGAACCCGAAGGCGGCGACTCTGGCGCCGACGCCGAGGAAGATGCCAATGAGCTCGCCGAGCAGACCGGCACGGCGGTCGCCACCACGACCACCAAGAAGGAGCCGACCGATCGCACCGACGATCCGGTGCGGATGTATCTGCGCGAGATGGGCTCGGTCGAGCTTCTGTCGCGCGAGGGCGAAATCGCCATCGCCAAGCGCATCGAGGCCGGCCGCGAGACGATGATCGCGGGCCTGTGCGAAAGCCCGCTGACCTTCCAGGCCATCATCATCTGGCGCGACGAGCTCAACGAATCGAAGATCCTGCTGCGCGAGATCATCGACCTGGAAGCCACCTATGCCGGGCCGGAAGCCAAGCAGGCGCCGGTGGTCGAGCGGATCGAGGAAGCCCCCAAGGCCGAGGAAAAGCCGCGCGGCCGCGCCGCCGCGCGCGAAGAAGAGGACGACATCACCAATGTCGGCGCCGACACCCGCGGGCTGGAAGAGGACGAGGACGACGAGGACGAGGCGAGCCTGTCGCTGGCGGCGATGGAAGCGGAACTGCGTCCGCAGGTGATGGAGACGCTCGACGTCATCGCCGACACCTACAAGAAGCTCCGCAAGCTGCAGGACCAGCAGGTCGAGAACAGACTGGCCGCCGCCGGCACGCTGTCGCCAAGCCAGGACCGCCGGCTGAAGGAGTTGAAGGACCAGCTGATCAAGGCGGTGAAGTCGCTGTCGCTCAACACGGCGCGCATCGAGGCGCTCGTCGAGCAGCTCTACGACATCAACAAGCGGCTGGTGCAGAACGAAGGCAAGCTGCTGAGGCTCGCCGAGAGCTATGGCGTGCGCCGCGAGGAATTCCTCAAGGAGTACCAGGGCTCCGAGCTCGACCCGAACTGGACGCGCTCGATCGCCAACCTGACCTCGCGCGGCTGGAAGGAATTCACCAAGAACGAGAAGGACGCGATCAAGGACCTGCGCGCCGAGATCCAGAACCTCGCCACCGAAACGGCGATCTCGATCTTGGAATTCCGCAAGATCGTCAACCAGGTGCAGAAGGGTGAGCGGGAAGCCGCCATCGCCAAGAAGGAAATGGTCGAGGCGAACCTTCGCCTCGTCATCTCCATCGCCAAGAAATACACCAACCGCGGCCTGCAGTTCCTCGACCTGATCCAGGAAGGCAATATCGGCCTGATGAAGGCGGTCGATAAGTTCGAATACCGCCGCGGCTACAAGTTCTCGACCTACGCGACATGGTGGATCCGGCAGGCCATCACCCGCTCGATCGCCGACCAGGCGCGCACCATTCGCATTCCGGTGCACATGATCGAGACGATCAACAAGATCGTGCGCACCTCGCGCCAGATGCTGCACGAGATCGGCCGCGAGCCGACGCCGGAGGAACTGGCCGAGAAGCTCGCCATGCCGCTGGAAAAGGTGCGCAAGGTGCTGAAGATCGCCAAGGAGCCGATCTCGCTCGAAACGCCCGTGGGCGACGAGGAGGATTCGCATCTCGGCGACTTCATCGAGGACAAGATGGCGATCCTGCCGATCGATGCGGCGATCCAGGCCAATCTGCGCGAGACGACGACCCGCGTGCTCGCCTCGCTGACGCCGCGCGAGGAACGTGTGCTGCGCATGCGCTTCGGCATCGGCATGAACACCGACCACACGCTGGAAGAGGTCGGCCAGCAGTTCTCGGTCACCCGCGAGCGCATCCGCCAGATCGAAGCCAAGGCGCTGCGCAAGCTCAAGCACCCGAGCCGGAGCAGAAAACTGCGGAGCTTCCTGGATAGCTGATACCGGCTTGGACATATCTTCGAAAGGGCGCCTTTGGCGCCCTTTTTTCGTGGAGACATGGACGATGGCGGCCCAGCGGCAGGCTCTTGCCGCCTCGGTCTTTCAGGCGGATAATTTCCACGTCGGATGCGTTTTCCGGGCGACAAACCGGATGCCCGCCCCGGTGGAAGGTCCGCGACCTTAACGCCGTGCTCCGTGGCGCCGGAGGAGGTGTGCCATGACGACTTACATCATGCTGCTCAACTGGACCGAGCAGGGTGCCAGAAATGTGCGCGAGTCACCGAAGCGGCTCGACGCCGCCAAGAAGCAGCTGGGCGACATGGGTGGATCGTTCAAGGCGTTCTACCTGACCATGGGCGAATGCGACATGGTGGCCGTCGTCGAGGCGCCGGACGATGCGGTGCTCGCG
Organism: Mesorhizobium sp. M4A.F.Ca.ET.050.02.1.1; assembly: GCF_003997725.1. Classification (NCBI taxonomy): domain Bacteria; kingdom Pseudomonadati; phylum Pseudomonadota; class Alphaproteobacteria; order Hyphomicrobiales; family Phyllobacteriaceae; genus Mesorhizobium; species Mesorhizobium sp. M4A.F.Ca.ET.050.02.1.1. The sequence continues at coordinate 8,550 of NZ_RZSG01000099.1, read as the reverse complement.
CGCTTCGCGCTGATGCTGGCGGTGGGCGGCAGTGTAAGGACGCGAACCCTGAAGGCATTCCCGGAATTCGCCTATCGCGAGATCATTACCTCACTGGGATGAATCGCGGCCCGGGTGAATCCGGGCTAGTCCTCACCGCATGTTCAAGCGCGGCGTGCCCGAGCGGTTCACACGGCGCGGCTTAGGCTGTTGTCTTATGCATGTCGATGTCCCAAAACCGCTGCGCACTTTTGGGCGACATGCACTGGGGCATTGCCGGATCGTGCGGGAGGTCGCGCCTCGACATGTCCAAGCCATCGCTCACCGTCTGGTACAACACGCGCTGCCCGGTCTGCGATGCCGGCATCAGCAGGCAGAAGCGGCGACTGGTCGAGGCGGTCAAGGCGGGCCGGATCAAGTTCCGTGACATCAATCTCGAGCCGTCGGCGCTTGCCGGATACGGCGCCTCGCTGGAGGATATCCGCCGCCGCCTGCATGCCACCGACGCGGAGGGCAGGCTGCTGGTCGGCGCCGACGTCGCGATCGCGGTGTGGCGGAGAACGCCGGGCGAGGGCTGGCTGGCGGCGCTGCTCGGCAACCCCGTCCTCCTGCCGCTGACACGTCTTGCCTACGATCGCTTCGCCGATCTTCTCTACGTCTGGAACCGGCGCAAGGGCCGCTGGTAGACGAAGGGCTCGCCGATGAGGGGAGGCCCGGATCCGGTCCGGGCCTTGCCGTCTATCTGGAGGCGGGGTCGCACAGCCAGCCGACGATGCGGCGCACCACCGGCAGAACCATGAGCAGCGTCGGAAACGCCACCAGCCAGGAGAGGCCCCAGGCCGTCAGCCAGACGGCCGGCAGGCCCGGCTGAAGCCCAAGGCTCTTCAGCGTCGAGATGAACGAGACGATGAAGGTCATCAACAGCGACAGCACCAGCGGAGTGAGAACAGCGGCATAGCGCGCGGGCAATCTGCCGCGCTTGCGGGTCGTGGTCATTGGGATTTTCCCTGAGGTGTCCGGTCGAGCGCATAGGCATCCGTTGGCCGCTTGCGGCGCAATTGCCCGGAACGACCGGGGATGGATGCGTTGTTTGACGTCAGACGCTTACGGAGCGGTCGTCGACCCTCGCGCGCCTTTTAGCGGCGAGCTTTTGCGAAATCAATCCCGCTGGCGCCATTTTCAGATACATCGTAAGATATATCTTGACTCGAGGAAACGGCGGGCCTAATTGAGATATATCGTAAGACATAACTCAAGGAGCAATCCATGCACAGACATCATCCTTTCGGCGAGCGCGCCGAGCGCGCTTTCCTGCATATGGCCGGCAAGTTCGGCGGTCGCGGCGGCGGTTTCGGTCCGTTCGGGGCGGGCATGCGCGGCGGCGGCCGCGGCGGCCCGGGCGACATGTTCCGCGCCGGGCGCATGCTGGCCGACGGCGATCTCAAGCTGATCACGCTGTCGCTGCTGGCCGAGGCGCCGCGCCACGGCTACGACATCATCAAGGCGCTGGAGGAGCGCACCAGCGGCATCTACAGCCCAAGCCCGGGCGTGGTCTATCCGACGCTGACCTTCCTGGAAGAGGCGGGCTATGCCATCTCCTCGGCGGAGGGCAACAAGAAGGTGTTCTCGATCACCGAGGCCGGACAGGCGCATCTCGACGAGAACCGCGAGATGATCGACCACGTGCTCGACCATCTCGAACGCTTCGGCCGCAAGATGGCCAAGGCGCGCGACTGGTTCGGCTGGAACGACGACGGCGAGGAGGGCGGCCGGCATCGCGGGCGCCACGAAAAGCGCGATGCGTTCCGTGCCGTGCGCCACCGGCTGCGCGCGGCGCTCAGCGAAATCGTCGATGCGCCGGAAGACAAGCAGGCGCAGGCGATGAGCATCCTGGAAGATGCCGCCGCGGCGCTTGAAGCGCTGTCGCGCCGCTGAAGCCGCCAGCAACCCACGCAAAAAAAAGCCCGGAAGATCCGGGCTTTTTTCGTTGCTGGAGCCGCACGTATCTGGGACGTGCCTGCCGGCGGTCATTCCTTGCCGACATATTCGCTGATCAGCTTTTCGTTGCGCGCCTTTTCGATCTTGGCAGTCGTCTCGGCGGCGACGCGCTCGTCGGTGCGGTATTTGACGAGGTTGACCAGGCTGCCGGTGAGCAAGAGCACGCCCATGCCCCAATAGCCCTTGGTCGACAGGTCGACCGGAGCGAGCCACAGCGACAGGCCAAGCATGAAATAGGCGATGCCGACCGAGATGGTGTTGAACATGATGTAGGTCTGATTGGCGTTCATTGTCGTTGTCCCTTTGGTTGGTGAGGTAGGTTTCGTGGATCAGTGCGTGGATTTCAGGCGCTCGAGCACGTCCTGTGCCCGGACCTTGGTCGAGGGGCCGTGGCCTGCCTCCTCCAGCTTGCCGCGGATGGCTTCCTGGCTGAGGCCGGCATCGATCTCGTCGAGGATGCTGGCTTCCTCGAACGGGTCGCCGCGCTCCCGGATGCGGGCGAGCAGCGCCTCTGCCTCGTTGAGGCTGGCCGTCCGGCCGATGGAACGGTTGAGGCGTCGCTGCGCCTTCTGCTCGGCGTCGATGGCGCGCGCCGAGATCATGCCCTGGTTGAGGTCGACGATGCGTCGGTGCGCCTGTTCCAGCGACAGGCGCATGCGCAAGGTATTCTCGGTCAGGCTGCGCACGGTGGTGCGGCGGCCCTCGCGTTCGTTCTCCAGTTCGGCGATGGCGGAAGCGCCATCGTGGGCGAGGGCCTCGGCTCCCGCGGCAAGGGCGCTGCGGGTGCGCGTCTCCAGATCGGCGATGCGGCGGTCGAGTTGGTCGAGGCTGGCCTGTTCGGCGCGCTGACGCACGATCAGCGAGGCGAGCGTCTGCTTGGCGCAGGCGAGGCCGGCTTCGGCATCGCGGATGTGCTGGGCGAGAGGTCGACGGCGAACTGGTCCTTCAGCCGGTCCTCGGCCTTGGCGCCGGCGCCGTCCAGCAATGTCCTGATAAGACTGAGCATTTGTTCGTTCTCCCTTTATGAACGTTGTTCACAAAAGGAATGTAGCAGAAGATGAACATTGTTCAAGATGTTTTTTGAACGCTGTTCATGCAGAATGGATTATGGTAAACCGGCATCCGTTGCCGCGCCCGAGAGGCGGCGGAGATGATGCGGAGACAAGGTTTGGCACTGGACAAGGAAGAGATGAGCGAGCGCGTCATCGCCATCGCGGAGAATCTGATCGAAGCCGGCGGGGCGGAGAACCTGAAGGCCAGGACCATCGCCACCGAGGCCGGCATCGCGGTCGGTTCCATATACAATCTGTTCCGGGATATCGACGACCTGCATCGCGCCGTGAACATGCGGCTGCTCGATCGGCTGGGTGAAGCCGGCGCCGCAGCGATGGCCGAACTCAAAAAGGCGGGGGTGACCGACACGCGGCAATGCCTGCTGGCGCTGGCGCGCGCCTATGCCGGCTTCGTGGAGGCGCATCCGGCGAGCTGGCCGGCCTTGCTTGCCTTCAACCGCCGCCAGCCGGCGCATGCGGAGCCGGACGCCTATGAGGCGCGGCTCAGCGAACTGCTGCAGATCATCGCCAGGGTGCTCGCCGACGGCCGCTTCGGCCTCGACGAAAACCGCCTGCGGATCGCCGCCCGCACCTTGTGGTCAAGCGTGCATGGCATCGTCACCAGCGGCTATGCCGCGAATTCCGCCGGGCGCCAGGCGGACGAGACTTGGGAGCAGATCGAGCTCCTGGTCGCCGTCTTCATCAAGGGGCTGGAACGGGGCGGGACATTGGATCATGCTGGCGCGGCACCGTCGTGACGCCTAAATGCGATAATGAGAACCGGCGCAGGCATTTTGCGCCGAGGTGAAAGTGGAGATTTGAACCATGTCTTTTCTGAAAAAGCTTTTCGGCGGTGGCGGCGGCGATGCGGGCGAACCCAAGAACGCGGCGCCGGCAAAGCAGGTCGAGCACAAGGGTTTCCTGATCAGCGCCACGCCCTACAAGGCCGACGGCCAGTACCAGACCTGCGGCGTGGTCTCGAAGGAAATCGACGGCGTGACGAAGGAACACCGTTTCATCCGCGCCGACCGTTTCGCCGGCCTGGACGATGCCGTCGACATCTCGATCAAGAAAGGCATCCAACTGGTCGACGAGCAGGGCGAGCGAATCTTCGGCTAGGACTATCATTGCTACAGCCTTGGGTCGATCGGCTCGCTTTCCAGTGCCAGCACGCCGAACACACACTCGTGTACCCGCCGCAGCGGTTCCTGTGCCACAAACCGCTTCAGCGCCTCGTGACCGAGAGCGAACTCCCTGTGCGCCAGACTGCGCTTGCCGCCCAGCCCACGTTCCCGCAGGCGAACGAGGTTATCCTGCGCATCGTATTCGGGGCCGTAGATGATGCGCAGATACTCCCGGCCGCGCACCTTCAACGCCGGCTGGATCAGCCCCTTTTTGCCGCGGCTCACGAAGTCGCGCGGCTTGACGACCATGCCTTCCCCGCCCGAACCGGTCAGCGCCTCCCACCAAGCGATCGTTTCCGCGCACGCATTGGCGTCGGCCAGATCGAGCGTACGCCACCGCGTGCCGGTCACCACGCCATCGTCGGCAGTCAGACGGGCCGCAAGCGTCATGTGCCAGACGTGGTCCTTGTCGAACCAGACATGTCCTTCGCTGGCGAGTAGGTGGAACGGCGCGACCTTCAGGTCGTCGATGCCAGTGACCGGCCATACGTAGGGTGCCCAGGCGGTGGCGTATTTGGTCGCGCGCGCGGCCCGGTCATCGAACCGGGCATTCAGGCCGGCGGCATCGACGCCGCGCGCCAATGCCCGGGCCAACGCCTCGCGGCTCGCCTGGAAGCCGGCGGCCGAGGAGGTCGCCACCGGCGCATACTGGCTTTCGATCAGGCTGCCGGCTTTGGCCGACCAGGGCATTATCTCGGCGTCCAGCAGCAGCCAGTCACTGCTCAGTTCGTTCCACAGGTCCGCCGCATCGACGCTCGCGCGAAGACGGGCGAGCAGGCCTTCCGTCGTGGCGGATCCTTGAAAAAGGAGCGCCCCGTCCGGGTCCAGATCGCGCCGGTCTCGTTTCCTGACACACCGAAGCGCTCGCGCGCCGCCCTTGCGTTCCGGCACAACGCGATGACGGCTCGCGAACCCATATGCTTTTCCTCGCACACGACCTGAGCGACGCCACGTTCGCGAAAATGAGCGAAGGCTTCCTCTGGGCGCTCGAGCCAGTCGCTTTGGTTGCTGGTCTCGGACGGCGACATCGTTGGCGGCAGATACACCAGCCATTGCGGCGCCAGCGCGAAGCGGCTCATCACTTCCAGTGCCGCCGCCGCGTTCTCTTCGGCCACGACGATCCGGCCCCTTAGTTCGGTCTCGATCCAGCGGCGACCCGAGACGTCCTGATAGTCGAGCACGCCGTCGGCGTCGGCCTGGGCCGATTTGCCGGGATCGGATCCACCCAAAGGACGTATCGGTTCGGACCAGACCTGGATTGCCGGCACCTCGACAAGTTCGCGCTCCGGCCAGCGCAAGGCCGTCAGCTTGCCGCCGAAAACGCAGCCGGTGTCGATGCACAGGGTGTTGTTGAGCCATTCCGCCGACAGCATCGGCGTATGCCCGTAGATCACGGCCGTCTTGCCGCGATAGGCTGTGGCCCAGTCGGCGCGGACGGGCAGGCCGAATTCATCGATCTCGCCCGTGGTCTCGCCATAAAGGGCGAATTCGCGCACGGCGCCCGAACCACGTCCGATCATCTCTTCCTTGAGGCCGGCGTGGGCAACCGCCAGGCGTCCACCGTCCAGCCAGACGTGGCTGCGCAGACCGTCAAGGAAAGCCGGCAGAGCCTCTCGGAGGCCGCGATCCTGAGCATCCAACTGGTCGATGGTTTGCTGCAGGCCGTGGGCGACCGTGACCTTGCGGCCTTCCAGCCAGCGGCCGAGCTTGCGTTCGTGATTGCCCTGGACACAGTAGGCAGTGCCGGCCGCCACCATGCCCATGACGATGCGCAGCGCGTCGGGCGAGTTGGGACCGCGATCGACGATATCTCCGACAAAGACGGCCTTGCGTCCCTCCGGCGGGGTGACGACGACCGTTCGGTCGCCGCGATCCTCGGACCAGGCGACGCTGTAGCCGAGTTGGCCAAGCAGGGTCTGAAGTTCGTCGGCGCAGCCGTGGATGTCGCCAATGATGTCGAACGGACCGGAGTCGTCCCGCTTGTCGGTCCACAGCGGTTGGCGCGAGACCTTGGCGGCATCGACGCTGGCCTCGCTGCCAAGCTTCCAGACCTGGCGGAAGCCCTCGCGTTGCAGGCCGCCAAGACCCTTGCGGATCTCGGTCGTCATGCGTTGGGCCACACCGGCGCCGAATTGTCGGTCAGGTCGCGCTGCATTGCGCGCGATGCAGACGTCGACGCCTGGATCGATGACGACGGCGACTGGTAGAGCATGCCACTTGCGCGCCAATTCGATCCACGCCTTGCGGTCGGCTGCGCGCACGTTGGTGGCGTCGACAACTGCCAGCTTGCGATGCTTGAGTCGTTTGCCAACGATCTCGCGCATCAACTCGAAGGCGTCCGCCGAAACGTCCTGATTGGTCTCGTCGTCGGACACAAGCGCGCGGCAGCGATCCGAGGAGATGACTTCGGTCGGCAGGAAGTGCTTGGCGGCAAAGCTCGATTTGCCCGATCCGGTCGAGCCGATCAGCACCACCAGCGAGAAATCGGGAAGGGCGAGGTCGGTCTTGTCGGGCTCTCTCACCGCGTGAACACCGCCATTTGCGTGGGCGCGCCCAGGACGGCGTCAACAGCCCCGATACCGCTGAAGGCGGCGGCATAGCCATAGATCTTACCGATTTTGTCAGCCCAGGCTTCGAACTGCGCCCGGCTCCATTCGAAGCGATGGTCCGGGTGGCGGAAGTTGCCCGGGGCCAGGTTCGGAAACAGTGCGTTGTACTCCGCATTCGGAGTGGTGACGATCACGGATTTTGGCGCCGTCTCGCCAAAAACGATGCGTTCGATCAAGGGCAGCCTGTCTTGGTCGAGGTGCTCGATGACCTCGACCAGCACGGCGACGTCGGCCTCGGCCCAGCGGCCGTCTCGGTATGTCAGCGATCCATGCAACAGCGTGACCCGACCTTCGGGCGGTCCACCGAACTCGTTCAGCTTGAGACGCTTCGCAGCCCATTCCAGTTCGCGCACTGCGGGGTCGAGCCCGAACAGCTTGTGGACCCATCGCTCGCGCACGAGGCGATAGAGCAGCTTGCCTTCGCCGCATCCCAGATCGGCGATGACGGTTCCGCCGGTCGCCCGAATGGCATCGACCACCGCGTCCATGCGCAGGTCGTTCAGCCGAATAGGCACCTCCAGCGCTTCCTCGGGCGCGTCCCTGACTTCGGGGGGCAGTGCCTCGTCGGCCGTCTCGGGAGCGAGCCGCTCCAGGGCGATGCGGGCCAACGCACCGCGATTGCGCAGATAGCGGCGCACGATCAGGTCTTTGGCGGGATGGTTTTCCAGCCAGCCTTCACCCTTTGACAGCAGCTTGTCGATCTCGGCCTCGCCGACCCAGTAGTGCTTTGCGTCGTCCAACACAGGGATCAGGACATAGAGGTGGTTCAGCAAGCCGCTCAGCCGGCCTGTCCCGGTCAGCTTGAGATGACCGTATCGCCATTTGCCTGCCCGATGCCCGACATTCTCGATCGGCGTCAGATCGACGGTCCACCCCAAGGGCTCGAACAGGTCTCGAACCAGAGCCTCGCCCGCATGCATCGGCAGCGGTGTCACCACGGCCTCCAGCGGCAGCGCACTTTCGGCCAGTTCCTGGCGCTCCTTTGAAATGCCGGTCATCGCGGTCCGCAGCATTTTGTTGAGCGCCACCGACAGGAAGGACGATGCCGCATATGGCCTGTCGTTTACATACTGGTCCAGCAGGCCTTCCGCCTGGCCCTTGCCCCGTACGAGCCCGATCGGGTCGACATCGAGGAGAAGTGCGGCCTCGCAACGCTCCTCGGTTGCCTCGGGATAGAACAACCACGCCTTTCCGAAAGCGAGCTCAGTCTCGTGCAGACGATCGGGATGCTTGTGCAGCAAGAAACCGAGGTCTGTGGCCGGACCATGTGTTGTAGCAACGGACAGGAACATCAGCGACCGATAGCGCAGACCGGCAGAATAACCAATGGCGTTGCACGGCTATCTACTGAATCTGGACTGGGCGCAATGCCCTGGCCGAATGAGCAGGCACCACGGGCAAAAAAGGCAGGCGCCGCGCTGGCGCCTGCCTTTTTGCTTCGGTCGGGATGGCGTCGTGCGTTACGCCGCTGCCGCAACCTGCTTGCCGGCGGTTCCGGCCACCACCGCGTTGACCTTGGCAGACGCCTTGGCGATCGCGGCATCAACGGCGTCCGGGCCCATGCCGACGCCTTCGATGCGGATGACGTCGACATCGGTCATGCCGAGGAAGCCGAGCACGCCACGCAGATAGGGGATGGCGTGATCCATCTGCACGGCCGCGCCCTCGGAATAGATGCCGCCGGAAGCGAGCACGATATAGACCTTCTTGCCGTTGACGAGACCCTTC
>NZ_RZSG01000999.1:0-1921 GCF_003997725.1 Mesorhizobium sp. M4A.F.Ca.ET.050.02.1.1 | reverse complement strand
GGTCAGTTGCACGATGATGTCGATGGCGCTGGCGATCTGGCTGCGGATCGACTGCACCGTCATCGGCATGCCGGTCATGCCGAGCATCTGCTCCAAGCGCGAGATGGCGTCGCGCGGCGTGTTGGCGTGGATGGTCGCCATCGAGCCTTCATGGCCGGTGTTCATCGCCTGCAGCATGTCAAAGGCTTCCTCGCCGCGGCACTCGCCGAGGATGACGCGGTCGGGGCGCATGCGCAGCGCGTTCTTGACCAGGTCGCGCTGCTTCAGTTCGCCGTGGCCCTCGATATTGGCGGGCCGTGTCTCCATGCGCGCGACATGCGGCTGCTGTAATTGCAGCTCGGCGGCGTCCTCGATGGTGATCAGTCGCTCGTCCTCGGGAATGAAGGCCGACAGCGCGTTCAGCATCGTCGTCTTGCCGGTGCCGGTGCCGCCAGAGATGATGGTGGTCTTGCGGGCATGCACGGCCGCCGCCAGCACCTCGGCCATGTTCTGGGTGATGGCGCCGAATTCGACCAGCTTGTGCAGGCCGAGCTTGTTCTTGGAGAATTTGCGGATCGACACCAGCGGCCCGTCGACGCCAACCGGCCGGATGGCGGCGTTGAAACGCGAGCCGTCCAGCATGCGCGCGTCGACCATCGGCGCCGACTCATCGACGCGACGGCCGACCGCGGCGACGATTTTGTTTATGATTCGAAGCAGATGCGCCTCGTCCTTGAACGGGATATGCACCTGCTGCAGCTTGCCGCGCCTTTCGACGAAGCAATTCTGGTGGCCGTTGATCAGGATGTCGTTGATCTCGGGGTCTTTGAGCAGCGGCTCCAGTGGGCCGAGACCGACCATCTCGTCGACGATGTCGTCGACCAGCGCGTCGAGCTCGGCGGTGTTGATCGCCATTCGCTCATGGCGGGTCTTTTCCGAGACGAATTCATGCACCTGCCGGCGCATCTCGTCCTTCGGCAGCCGTTCCAGCGCCACGAGGTTGATTTCCTCGAGCAGCATGCGGTGGATACGCACCCGCGCGTCGAGCACCTTGTTGGCGCTCTTGGCGGGGGCTGCCTCGACCTTCGGCGCGACAAGCTTGCGCGTCGTCGGGATGACCACGGTGTGCTGCGTCACCGGCGCCGCCTCGGCTGGGCGCTGCGGACGCAGGTCGCGGTTCTGGAGCGTTGAAAAGCGGCTGGTCATCCGGCCTTCCTCTTCAGCAGGCCCTTGCCGAGGCCGAACAGCGACTTCGACTTGGCCGTCGTCGTCACCGCTTCCTCGGGCAGGATGATCTTCTTCAGGTCATTGACGACATTGGCGTTCGGGTCGATGTCGTGCAGCGGCACGCCACGGTCTACGGCCTCGCGCACCAGCCGGTAATTGTTCGAGATGCCACCGACGAAATGCTCGCCGAGGATGTCCTGGACATCGGCCTGCTTGATGCCGTTGTCGAACATCTTCTGCTCGAAGCGGTTGACGATCACGTTCGGCTTCACCTCCCTGCCGGCGGTCTCGTAGATCGCCTGGATGAGGCGTTGCGTGTGGCGCAGGCACGGCACCGTCATCTCGGCCACGATATAGAGCTTGTTGGAGCCGAGCAGCACCGTCTCGGTCCATGGGAACCAGGTGCGCGGCATGTCGATGACGACATTGTCGAAATAGGCCGAGACGAGGTCGAGCATGCGCACCACGACGTCGGTCTTGAAGGAGCGCATCTCCGACGGGCGCGTCGGCGCCGCCAGCACGCAGAGCCCGCTCGCATGCTTGGACAGCATCACGTCCAGCAGCTGCCGGTCGAGACGCTCCGGCTGGTTCTCGATCTCGGTAATGTCGAAGCGCGGCTCGAGATCGAGATATTCGGCGCAGGCGCCCTGCTGGAAATTGAGGTCGACGACGCAGGTCGAGGCGCCGCGCGTCACCGAATGATGCAGTTGGAAGG
>NZ_RZSG01000998.1:0-1925 GCF_003997725.1 Mesorhizobium sp. M4A.F.Ca.ET.050.02.1.1 | reverse complement strand
ACATGGGACGGTGTCCGCGATTTTCCTTGTCTCAGTCTGGGGGTGCACTCCAGTCCGGGATTTAGCGAAAAGGCTGTCCGGGATTTACCGAAACACGCAAAGAGCGCATTGCTTTGATTAAAGCAGACCGCTGGAATGCCTTGCTGGCCTATCCACCGCGCGAACGTATGCCTTGCCTGCTGATCTGTGGCGACACCGGCATGGGCAAAACCAAGATCGTCCGCAAGTTTGAGGGGTCGGAACAAGAGCAGTGCGAAATCGCACGCTAAGGGCGAACGGATCATGAACTCTGCCGCAGTGCGGTCGTGCAGCATCCGATCCCTGTGGATTGCCATCGCAGGGCACCCAGTTTTGATTTCTTCGCCCGTCCGACTCGACAACCCTCCCGGCAGATTGGTCGTGGAAGGAGTTGGGCGATGGGTAAACGGAGGCTTCTCAAGGTTCAGGATCGACAGAGACTTTTCGATATACCAACCGATGAGGACGGCCTCATCCGACACTATTCGTTGTCGTCTGCTGACAGGCTCCGAGATTGGACTTCGCTGACGAGAACACAATCAGCTCGGATTTGCCGTTCAGCTCTGCCTGATGCGATATCCAGGAAGAGTGTTGGCGACCGATGAAACTCCGCCTCGCGCAATGCTAAAGTACGTTGCCGAGCAGATTGGCGCCGACGCTGGAAAGTTTGCGCTCTATGCACGTCGTGAAGAAACGCGTCGCGATCACATTGCTCGGTTGATGGTTTATCTGGCCGCGCGGAGCGCGACAAGACCGTAGAGCTGCGCTGTTGGCTGCAATTCAGGCGGCCGCGATCTAGAAGGCGATCCGCGAGGTCGGCGTCAACGTTCCGCTCGTGGTGCGGTTGGCGGGCACCAATATCGACGAGGGCAAGCGTATCCTGGCCGAATCCGGCGAGGATGTGATCGTCGCCGACACGCTGGCCGAGGCCGCCGAAAAAGTGGTTGCCGCTTGGCAAGCAGTTACCACGAAAAACGCAGCCTGACGGGAGGAAAAAATGGCAATTCTGCTCGATCGCAACACTCGCGTCCTCGTTCAGGGCTTCACCGGCAAGATCGGCAGCTTCCATGCCGAGGACATGAAACGCTACGGCACCAAGGAGGCGGGGCGTCACGCCCGGCAAGGGTGGACAGACGCATCTCGGCGTTCCGGTATTCAACACCATGAAGGGCGCGGTGCGCGAAACCGGGGGCCATATATCCCGACGTGGCGATCGCCATTTGCGGGGACTTCTCTACGAAGCGGCGGCGGTCATTCTGACGCGCAGCTCGACCGACAGCACTCTGCGCACGGGGGGTCTGCAGCTCCGCGAGAGGATCGGCCTCAAAAGGGCTGCCGTTGCTGTGGCGCGCAAAATGGCGGTTATAATGCATACCGCTTAAGACCGGCGAGCTCTCTAATCCGAATGCTGGAGCCGCCGCATAAATCCGGATAGCGTTCAAAACCTGAACGCTTGAGGTGTCCTGCCGGGACGTGAGCCGAGCCATTCCGCTGATGGGGTTGCACCGCTGACTCAGCAAAGTGCGTCGTCCACATTGAAGGCGATCCGCGAAGCTCCATCATGCGGCGGCTAATGTCGACCGCGAAGACAACCATCCACCCGGCAGCGTCCCTCAACGAAATTATGCTTGAGGCCCCAGCAGCGATTAGACAACCCCATCAACCTGCCCGCCCACAAGACCGCCGGCGTGCGCGACGCGATTGAGGCCGCAGGCGCGAGCCTGCTCTACCTGCCGCCTTACAGTCCCGACTTCAACCCGATTGAGGACGCCTTCGCCAAACTCAAGGCGCTGCTGCGAGCAAAGGCCGAGAGAACCATCAAGGCTTTGTGAGATGCGGTCGGCGGTCGTCGACCTCTTCACCCCAGCCGAATGTGCCAACTACTTCAAAGCCGCAGGATGTGAACC
>NZ_RZSG01000997.1:0-1925 GCF_003997725.1 Mesorhizobium sp. M4A.F.Ca.ET.050.02.1.1 | reverse complement strand
TCTCGGCGTCGACCAGCGCCACGGTGCGCGTCGTCCAGCTTCCCGAGAAAGTGCAGCCGAGAACGCCACCCTCCTCGCCAACGGCAATGCGCGGCTGGCCGTTTGGCTCCTTGGCGGCCGTGCCGCTTGCGTCGCGTTTGCGGATGGTCAACATGGCGTCCTGTTTAGCCTGCCGGAACCGGCCTGTCATTTGCCGGCGCCGCGTTGTCGCACAGCCTGAGAAGAAAAATATGGCGCGTGTCATTTCGGTCGAATCCGAGCGTTTCCCCATTGCCGGCTCCTTCACCATCTCGCGCGGCTCGAAGACAGAAGCCGAGGTCATCACCGTAACCATCAGCGAAGGCCGCCATGCCGGGCGCGGCGAATGCGTCCCTTACAAGCGCTATGGCGAAACCATGGAGGGCGTCCGCGCCGCAATCGAGGAGATGCGCGGCCGGATTGCCGACGGCATCGACCGGGCAGCCCTGCTCACCGCCATGCCGGCGGGCGCGGCGCGAAACGCCGTAGACTGTGCTCTTTGGGATCTGGAAGCGAAGTTGAGCGGCACGCCGGTCGCGGATGCGATATGCGCTGCCCAGGCGGGGGGGCTCGAGACGGCCTACACGCTCTCGCTGGGCGAGCCGGAGGCGATGGCAGCGCAGGCTCGCGCCAATGCGGACCGGCCACTGCTCAAAGTCAAGATCGGCGGCGACAATGACCAGGCCCGCATCCGTGCGGTTACCGAAGCGGCGCCTGCCAGCCGCATCATCCTCGACGCCAATGAGGGTTGGACGGACGACAACATCGTCGACAACCTCGCCTTCGCCGCCGAACACGGCATCGCCCTCATCGAGCAACCTCTGCCGGCCGGCCGCGACACGATCCTGCGCCAAATTGCGCATCCGGTGCCGATCTGCGCCGACGAAAGCGTGCACGAGGCGAAGGACCTGGAAGCCCTTGTTGGACTTTATGAAGCCGTCAACATCAAGCTCGACAAATCCGGTGGGCTCACCGAGGCGCTGGTGCTGCGCGAGCGCGCCCGCGCGCTCGGCTTCCACATTATGGTCGGTTGCATGGTGGGCACGTCGCTGGCGATGGCACCGGCCGTGCTTCTGGCGCAGGGCGCCGATTTCGTCGATCTCGACGGTCCGCTGCTGCTCGCGAGGGACCGGGAGCCACGCCTCGTCTACGAGGGATCGTTTGTACTACCCCCCGACAGCACGCTGTGGGGTTGAGCGCGCCGCGAGCGCAATCAGCGCCAGGCCGATGAGCGCAATGGGGATCATGGCCAGAAAGCCGTCGACACCGAAGCGGTCGTAGAGCGGGCCCGACGCCAACGTCACCACGGCCATGAAGAAGCCGTTGAAGAAATAGGCGATGCCTTGCGCAGCACCCGTGCGTTCCTCCGAGACGGTCTCGCCGATCATCTTCTGCAAGCCGATGAGCACCATCGCCACCGACACCGCGTGCAGCGTCTGGACGCCGAAGAAGCCGGCGACGCCAAGGCCGAGCGGCCAGATCAGCGGAAAGGCGATCCAGCGCACGATTGAGCCGATGCCAGCGATCAGCATCACCCTGACGATGGGAACGGACCCGAGGATGCGCGTAAACATCACAAACATGCACACCTCGGCGACCACGCCCCAGGCCCACAGCAGGCCAACGACGGTGTCGCTGATGCCGATCGACTTCCAGTAGATCGAGACGAAGCCGTAGAGAAAGGCATGGCTGGCGGTGATGATGCCGACGCCGAGGGTGAAATAGAGGAAATAGGCATTGAGAAGCTTCGGCGCCGAATGCTGGATGTCGGTCGCCGACAGCGGCGAGGCGCGGCGCGGACGGCCGAGCCTCGGCGCCAGCAATCCTGCGGCGAGTGCCGCGCCCAGGGCAACGAAGATGATCGCCGGCACCGCCTCGGCGCCGGTGCGCGCCAGGATGAAGCCGCC
>NZ_RZSG01000996.1:0-1928 GCF_003997725.1 Mesorhizobium sp. M4A.F.Ca.ET.050.02.1.1 | reverse complement strand
TCGCCGAACCCGGCGACCGCAAGGTTGAGCGCGGCGCTCTGGATGCGCTTGGGGTTGTGCAGCAGGACGACGCGGGGATCCTTCGCGGCGATGGCCTCGACAATTGCCGGTGTGCCGTCGGCACTGCCGCCGTCGGCGACGATGATGCGTGCGCCGAGCCTCTGCGCGGCGGGCCGCAGCTGTTCGAGCAGCGCGCCGATATGCGCGGCCTCGTTCAGGCACGGAATCACGATCAGACTTGCGGTTGGCGTCATCCGGTTCCGTCCATACTATGCCAGCGCTTCGGCCACGAAAGACTCCGGCGCCGCCACAAGGCCACGCAGCTTGTCGACCAAGGCCCGGCAGTCGTTGCGGTCGTAGCTCCAGGTCCGCGGGTTGCGGGCCAGCACGCGCGCCTTGAGCTTGCCGAAGCGCTCCTGCTCCATCCGCCCGAGCTCGGTTTCGAGCGTTTCGGGCGTCGCCTCGGAGAGGAGGACGCCTATGTCCTGCTGGTTGAGGAAGCGGCCGGTTTCGGTGTTGCCCATCGAGATCGGCACCGCGCCGAAGCGGCAGCCCTCATAGAGGCGGTTGGGCAGCAGCCATTCGGAGTTCTGCCCTGCCTCGAAGAAATCGATCGCCCAGCAAAAATGCACATCGCCGTAGATCGCAGCCATGTCCTCCGGGTTGCGATAGGGTCCGCGAAAGGACAGCCAGGGCTCGGCCTCGACAAAAGCGTGGAAATCGGGAAATTCTGAGAGCGCTGGACGACCACGCAGGACGACTTCGAAACGCCCGTTGAGGCGGCGGGTGAACTCGGCCAGCATCTCCAGCGAGCGGCGGCAGCGGAGTGCGCCGAACCAGCCGATACGCCAAGGGGGCGCTGCGGGATTCTCGGTCTTCAATCGCTCATCCGACGTCACTGTCGTGGTGTCGAAATACTTGTTCTCGACCAGTTCGACAGGTGCCGCGACCTGCCCAAACGGCTTGAAGTAATTGGCGATGAAGGCCGGCGACGAGGTCACGAGGAGCTTAACGTCGCGGGCGAGATAACGTTCCGCGCCACGCAGCGCCTTGCCGACCAGATCGTCGCGCAGCACCAGGCGGTGGATGTCGAGACATTCATAGACAACCGGGACCCCGGCCCCGAGCACGGCCTTGGCGCGGCGGGCAAGCGCCAGCATTTCGAGGTTGCGCGCGATGATGAGGTCAGGCCTCGGCATCGCCGCTAGCTTGGGGCCGATCCCGAACGCCGCTTTGGCGACCGCCGCCAGACGCTGGCCGAATCGGCCGTCGCGCGTCGCGCCGAGATCGATCGGGCGCAATCCTTCGATGTCGGCAACCGGGCCGGTGGTGCGGCGGAAACCCGCCAGCGTCACCTTGGCCCCGCCTGCCCTGAGCATTGTGATCCGCCGGCGAACCGCCGGGTCGGATATGTCATGCACAAGGTACAAGACATGCAGCATGAAACTTGACCGCTGTTGGCCCACCCACGGCGAAGTTAGTACAGCTCTTGCTGCATCGCAACATTTTTGGTGCAGCGTAGCAAGGAAAGCGAGCATTTTTGTTGCGCTGCAAAAAACATGCGTTAATCTTGTCTTGCTCGAGCGCCAGCCAACCGTTGGCCCTATGCCGCGCTTGGACGGCTAGCGCGGATGCCGACCAGATCCCGCTGCCTGACCGTAGAACCAACTCACGAATGGGGTGATACGATGAACATCGTCGTTGAGAACACAGTCTGCCTGAATACCGGGGATGCAGCAATTCTGCTGGCGATCCGCCATATCCTCAAGGCAGTTGTCGGCGACGAACCGCGGTTCTTCGTCTTCGACAGCCAGCCTGAAGTCGCCGCAAAACTCTACCCGAAGAAGGATTACCCGGATCTCGAATTTCACAAGCTGCTGTCGGAAACCATGTTCCGCTACAGCTACGGCAACGGGATGAAACACCGG
>NZ_RZSG01000995.1:0-1935 GCF_003997725.1 Mesorhizobium sp. M4A.F.Ca.ET.050.02.1.1 | reverse complement strand
GCTCTTGTCCGGCATCGCCCAGCGCTATCTCGGCGGCCAGGCGAAACTGATCACGACGCGCGTCTGGTGGAGCTTTCCGACCGGCCAGGCTTCCGACGCCGACAAGAACCTCGCCTCGCTCGGCAAGTACCATTTCGACCTCGACGACTGGCGGATGCTGAAATTCTTCTTCTATCTGAAGCCCTGCGACGCTGGCACCGGCCCGCATGTCTATGTGCGCGGCAGCCACAAACGCCGCAGCCTCAAGCACCAGCTGACGCTGCTTGTCGGCCATCCGGCGAATGAGGTGCTGAAGGTTTACGGCGACGACAGCCCGGTCACGCTCACGGGAGAAGCAGGTCTCGGCTTCGTCGAGGATCCGTTCGGCTTCCATATGGGCACGGTTCCGACGCGCACGCGGCGGCTGATGATGGAAGTGGGCTTCGGCGTCTCGCGCCCTTCGCGCCGGCGCTTCCACGGCGAGCCGGTGATACGCTGAACGCTCGACGGGGACAGCCGGCTATCCGGCCTTGCCGCCGCGCTTCAGATGCTCGTCCAGGCGCGGCATGATCTCGACGAAGTTGCAGGGCATGTGGCGATAGTCGAGCTGCGCCCTGATGATGCCGTCCCAGGCATCCTTGCAGGCGCCGGGCGAGCCCGGCAGCACGAAGACGAAGGTGGCGTTGAGGACGCCGCCGGTCGCCCGGCTCTGGATCGTCGAGGTGCCGATCTTGTCGTAGGAGATGCGGTGGAACACTTCGGAAAAGCCGTCCATGCGCTTTTCGAAGATCGGCTCCAGCGCTTCCGGCGTCACGTCGCGGCCGGTGAAGCCGGTGCCTCCGGTGGTGATGACGACATCGACGCCTTCGTTCTTCGACCAGCCGAGCACCTTGTCGCGGATCTTTTCCCGGTCGTCGGTGACGATGTCGCGGGCGGCGAGGATATGGCCGGCCTCCGCGATACGGTCAGCCAGCGTCTGGCCCGACTTGTCCTCGGCAAGGCTGCGCGTGTCGGAAACGGTGAGTACCGCGATGCGCACGGGGATGAACGGGCGGCTTTCGTCGATCCGGGCCATTCAAGCCTCCATGCTTCGCGTTGCGGCGACGAACCAGTCAGGATGCCGGTGCCTTATGTCGAGTGCCGCGCGCTTGGCGACATTGCCCGTCTCGAACAGGCCGAAGCAAGTCGCGCCCGAGCCCGACAGGCGGGCAAAGCCGGCGTCGGCTTTCCTCAGCGCCCTGAGCGCTTCACCGATCACGGGCTGGATGGTCCGAGCGGCAGGCTCGAGGTCGTTGCGCGTCGCGTCCAGCCAGCTGCGGATCGAGTGAAAATCAAGCTTGCTGGGCAACGGCGGCAACGCTTCGTTGTCGCGCCTCGCCAACGCCTTGAAAACCTCTGGCGTGGACACCGCGACGCCGGGATTGACCAGCACCAGGGCGAGCGCGGGAAAGCTCGGAACGGCCGACAACTCGTCGCCGACGCCGCGCGCGATCAGCGGCCTGGCCGCCAGGCACATCGGTAGGTCGGCGCCGAGCGACAGGCCGATCCGCGCCAGGTCGGCGTTGCCGATGTCGAGCCGCCATGTCCGGGCAAGCCCGCGCAGCACGGCAGCCGCATCGCTGGAGCCGCCGCCGACGCCCGAGGCGACCGGCAGGTTCTTTTCCAATGTTATCGCGACAGGTGGCGTCGCAAGCGATCCCGCTTCCCGGCGCAGCGCCTCGCGCGCCCTCACCACCAGATTGGTCTCGTCGGACGGTACCCCCGATGCGAATTTGCCTGAGATAGAAAACCGGTCGCTCTCGGCCGGCTCGATCTCCAGCCGGTCGCCGAAGCGGGTGAATACGGCAAGGCTTTCGAGCAGATGATAGCCGTCGGCGCGCCTACCGGTGACATGCAGCGCAAGGTTGATCTTGGCAGGGGCAAGCCCCGTCCGGGCTTGCGTCCCGGCATCCGACG
>NZ_RZSG01000994.1:0-1936 GCF_003997725.1 Mesorhizobium sp. M4A.F.Ca.ET.050.02.1.1 | reverse complement strand
CACCTATGTCACCGACCGTGCCTTCCTCAGGCCCTATATGGAGGTGCGCGATCGGCTGTTCGCCAGCCCGGCGCCGGCCTCGACATTGATGATCGTCTCCGGTTTCGCCCGGCCGGAATTCAAGGTCGAGGTCGAGGTGATCGCCGCCGGATGATCGACAGGCGATGCCAGCCGCGCTAGGTCTGGCGCGATGATTTGAAGAGGCACGACATGACCGTTGCGAACAGACGCTTGTGGTGGGGCGACTACCGGACCACCGAATACGCCACGATCGATCCGGAAGCCACGATCGCCGTGCTGCCGGTGGCGGCGATCGAGCAGCACGGACCGCATCTGCCGGTGTCGACCGACACCTCGATCATGAATGGCATGCTGGACACCGTGATCGCCCGCCTGCCCGCCGATCTCGACATCCGTATCCTGCCCGTCCAGGCGGTGGGCAAATCCAATGAACATCTGCACGCGCCGGGCACCCTCACGCTGCCGGCGACGACGCTGGTCGATGCCTGGACCGAGCTCGGCCTGTCCATCGCCAGGGCCGGGGTGAGAAAGCTGATCGTCGTCAACTCGCATGGCGGCAATGAGGAGATCATGGGCATCATCACGCGCGAACTGCGCGTGCGGACCAAAATGCTGGCGGTGAAGACGAGCTGGCAGCGTTTCGGCCGTCCGGCCGGCATGTATACCGAGCTTGAGGACCGCCAGGGCATCCATGGCGGCGACGTCGAGACCTCGCTGATGCTGCATTTCCGGCCCGACCTCGTCGACATGGGCAAGGCCGACAACTTCGTTTCCAATGTCGGCCGCGCCGAGAAGGAATTCGCCCTGCTGCGTCACACCGGCACGCACGCCTTCGCCTGGATCGCCAGCGACCTCAACCCGAACGGTGTGGTTGGCGACGCCTCGATCGCCACGCCCGACAAGGGCCGGCTGACCGCCGAGCATCAGGCCGACGGGTTCATCAGCCTGGTCAGGGATGTGCGCAAGGCGAAGCTCGCAGACTGGCTGCCGTAACTCGAAGGATTCAGGCTTCGATCTTCAACTCGAAAGGTATGCCCTCGAAAGCGTCGGCGCCGCGCCCGATCGCTTCGATGGCGGCGATCATGCGGCCATCGCGGCCAAGCAAGGCATCGGCGACGGCGATCAACCGCGGATTGGGGGTCGCCGAGGGGGAGAGCGCGCGCAGCGTCTGCGCCAGCTCGACCTCGTCGCGCTTCGGCGCCAGCGCCGCGGCAATGATATAGGCCGAGGCGGTCGACCGGCTGATGCCGGCATAGCAATGCACGACGAGCGGCTTTGCCCGATCCCAGCGATAACCGAAATCGAGCAGCGCGCGGACATGCTGCTCGCCCGGCATGGTCATGCCCTCCTGCGCGACGGCAATATCGTGCATGACCAGATGCAGATGGTTTTCCGCCGCGATCGAGGCCGGGCGCATCACGTCGGTGCCGGCGGCAAGCAGCGACAGCAGGCGCTGCGCGCCGGTTCTCGCCACGGTCTCCTCGACTTTCGACAGCGAACAGACATGGATCATGGGCTGGTTTCCTTCGTCCGATGCTCGCGCAATGAGGTCCAGTCGGCAAGCGCCGCTTCGAGCCGCTGCCATTCGGTCTCATCGCCCGGCAGTCCGGCGCGCAGGACCTGTGGCCGCTGGGCGAAATGCCGGAGCAGGATGCCGCGCTCACCCAGCGCCGAAAACAGGCCGGCGGCTTCGGGCAGGCGCAGATAGCGGAACAACGTGGTGCCGCCGGCCACGGTAGCGCCGAACCGGGCGAACAGCTTGTCGAGCCGCGCCGCGTCCTGCGCCAGCCGCCCACGCATGGCGGCCTGCCATTGCGTGTCGCCAAGCGCGCGGATGCCGTATTCGAGCGCCGGGCCTGCCACCGCCCAGGGCCCCAGTGGCGTCTCAAGCCGCTGGACCGTCAGCGTGTCGGCC
>NZ_RZSG01000993.1:0-1943 GCF_003997725.1 Mesorhizobium sp. M4A.F.Ca.ET.050.02.1.1 | reverse complement strand
GGTTGCGATAGGTCATCTTGCCTCAATACGCGTCGGCGTTGTCGATATTGAAATTGTAGAGCTTGCGCGCCGAGCCGTAGCGCTTGAACTCCGAAGCTTTGACGCCGGTCACGCCGGCGCGGTCGAGCAAGCCTTGCAGGAATTCCAGATGCTCGGGCCGCATCTCCTTGGCGATGCAGTCGGCGCCCAGGCTCTCGACCTTGCCGCGCACGAACAGCCGTGCCTCGTAGATGGAATCGCCCAGCGCATCGCCGGCATCGCCCAGCACCACGAGGTTGCCGGACTGCGCCATGAAGGCCGACATGTGGCCGATATTGCCGTGCACGACGATGTCGATGCCCTTCATCGAGATGCCGCAGCGCGACGACGCGTTGCCTTCGATGACCAGCAGGCCCCCGCGGCCGGTGGCGCCGGCATACTGGCTGGCGTCGCCTTTGATCACGATCGAGCCCGACATCATGTTCTCGCCGACGCCGGGGCCGGCCGAACCATGCACGGTGATGGCGCCGCCGGCATTCATGCCGCCGCAATAGTAGCCGACGCTGCCGCGCACATCGATGGCTACTGGCTGGTCGACGCCGACGGCGACCGAATGGCTGCCCTTGGGGTTGAGCACTTCCCATGCCGTCTCGTTGGAGCCCGGGGTCAGCTGATGCAGCGCCTGGTTCAGCTCGCGTAGCGACAGCTCGGCAAGGTCGAACACCCTGGCGTGGCTCAGGTCGCGCTGAGCGGGGGATACGTTGGTTGCCGGCATGAACTCAATGCTCCCAGAAATAGACGGTTGCGGGCTCCGGTTCCCAGACCCTCGCATTGTCTATGCCGGGCAGTTTGGTGAGCGCGCGATATTCGGAACCGAAGGCGACATATTGGTCGGTCTCGGCCATGACGGCGGGCTTGCAGGCGATCGGGTCGCGCACCACGCCGAAGCCGTTCTTGGTGCCGACGACGAAGGTGAAGAAGCCATCGAGGTCGGAGAGCGTGCCCTCCAGCGCCTCGCCGAGGTTCTTGCCGTGCGCGATCCTGGAGGAGAGATAGGCGGCTGCCACCTCGGTGTCGTTCTCGGTCTCGAATCTCATGCCTTCGCGGATCAGCTCGCGCCGCACATTGTTGTGGTTGGACAGCGAGCCATTGTGCACCAGGCACTGGTCTGCGCCGGTCGAGAAGGGGTGCGCGCCCATCGTGGTGACCGCCGATTCCGTCGCCATGCGGGTGTGGCCGATGCCATGCGTGCCGGTCATCGAGCGGACGTCGAAGCGCTCGACGACGGCTTCCGGCAGACCGACCTCCTTGTAGATCTCGACGGCTTCGCCGGCGCCCATGATGCGGATATCGGGCCGAAGCGATTGCAGTGCCTCACGCGCGGCGTCGACCTTGTCCGGCGCGGTCCTGATCACCGCATGCGTCGACTTGACGGCGATGCCCACCGGCGCGCCGATCGCCTTGGCGAGCTCCGCGTCGAGGCCGCGGAAGTCGTGTTCAGGTTTCGCTGACTGGATGGTGATCTTGGCCTCGTTGCCGGCCGGTGCGCCATAGATGGCGATGCCGGCGCTGTCCGGGCCGCGGTCGGTGAGACAGATCAGCATCTCCGACAGCATCGCGCCGAGCTTGGGTTCCAGCGACTTGTCCTTGAGGAAAAGTCCGACGATTCCACACATGTCAGCCTCCCGGCGTTTGCAGCTAAAAAATGATGTACCCAATGAGTCCGCAAAATTCAATCGTATGAAAAAAATTTTCCTCTAGTTACGCATGCGGCTCTGCGCCGCTGCCCGTGCCGCCATCGCTCCGGCTGCCCTTGTGAGCCCACTGCGCGTGGCGGATGCGCGCCATCTTGTAGGCATCGAGAATCGACAGGGCATAAATCAGGAAGCCGCCGGCATGACGGCCGACGAAGCTGGCGTCCGGTGTCGCCACCTTGGTGGTCACCCAGCCTAGGATCACCATGA
>NZ_RZSG01000992.1:0-1945 GCF_003997725.1 Mesorhizobium sp. M4A.F.Ca.ET.050.02.1.1 | reverse complement strand
CCACGGCTCCCGCCTTGACGACGGAGTTCTCCTGGCTGCGGTCGCCGATCAGTACAGTCGCCCCCGGCACGACGTCGCTCCCCGCCCCGGGCGGCGTTTCAAGCCTGGAGCAGGTCGGCATCACCAGGCCTTATGCGCTTTTCGTCGGCACGCTCGAGCCGAGAAAGAACCTGGGCAGGCTGATAGAGGCTTACAGCCTGCTGCCCGCCAGCGCCCGGTCCGCCTGCGACCTGGTCATCGTCGGCGGCAGTGGCTGGAAACAGACGAGCCTGGCCGACGACGTGCGCCGCGCCGGGCTCGAGATGAACGTCGTCTTCACCGGGTTCGTGGACGACGGGATGCTTGCAACGCTCTATGCGAATTGCCTTTTCCTGGCGATGCCGTCCCTCTATGAGGGTTTCGGCTTTCCGATTGTCGAGGCACAGTCATTCGGCAAAGCGGTCCTGACGTCCAACACATCCTCGATGCCGGAAGTCGCCGGCCAAAGCGCCATTCTTGTCGATCCGAACGATCCCAGGGCGATCGCCGACGCGTTCGGCCGGCTTTGCAGTGATGCGCAATTGCGCCAGGCGATCGCGGCCGGGGCGCGCCGGAACGCCGAACGTTTCACCTGGAAAAATCACGCCAGAGGCATGCTCGACATCTTTGAACAGGCCATCGGACAAAGACGAAGGACCGTGGCTTGAGAGTCCTGCATTTTTTCAAGACCTACTGGCCGGACACTTTTGGCGGCGTCGAGCGGACGATCCATGCCGTCGCCCAAAGCACGTCCCGTCATGGCATCGAAACGGAAGTGCTGTCGCTCAGCCGCACGCCCGACGAGGCGACGCGCCCCCTGGACGAACATATGACCACAAAGGCGAAGCTGGATTTCGAGCTGGCGTCGACGGGATTCTCGCGCGAGGTTTTCCGCAAGTTCCGGGCTCTGTCGGCCAAGGCCGACCTGATCCACTATCACTTTCCATGGCCGCTCATGGACGTGGTGCATTTTCAGTCCCGCCACGGCAAGCCGGCGCTCGTCACCTACCATTCCGATATCGTCAAGCAGCGACTCATCCTGCCTTTCTACCGGCCTTTGATGATGCGCTTCCTGGGCGATGTCGACGCCATCGTGGCGACATCCCCGGACTACCTGCGATCGAGCCCCATTCTTGCGGCATTCAGAGCCAAGACGAAGGTCATTCCCATCGGCATCGACGAAGGCGCCTACCCCTCCCCTACCGATGCCGACAATGATTGGTGCCGGTCGACAATTCCGGGGCCGTTCGTGCTGTTCGTCGGCGTCCTGCGTTACTACAAGGGACTGGATGTCCTGATCGAGGCCGCCGGCCAAGTCCGTTGCAAGATCGTCATAGCCGGCTCGGGGCCCATTGAAGCGGAGCTCAGGCTGCAGGCCGAAACGCTGCGCCGCGACAACGTGATCTTCCTTGGCGAAGTGAGCGAGCCGCGCAAGATGGCGCTGCTCAACAATTGCCTTGGCTTCGTCTTTCCTTCGAACCAGAGGTCGGAGGCCTACGGGCTTTCGCTGGTCGAGGCGGCGATGCGCGGCAAGCCGATGGTCTCGTGCGAAATCGGAACGGGCACGAGCTACGTCAATGAGGCCGGCACAACCGGGCTCGTCGTGCCGCCTTCAGATCCGGCCGGGCTTGCCGAGGCGATAAACCGGCTGATTGCCTCGCCGACGGAGGCGGCGAGTTGGGGACGAGCCGCGCGCGACCGGTACGTGCGCCTCTTCACTGCCGACAGGATGGGGAAATCCTACGCCGAGCTCTACCGTCAGCTCGGCGGCCGCAAAGGCTGAGCTGAAGGCGGTTTCTCTAGAGGGGCTTGCGGGTCGATGTCCGTCGATATAGAACATAACGAGAACATTTTGGGGAGTTGCGTCATGAAACTGACCGGGAAGCTCGACTATCTGGAACTGCCGGCAACCGGCGGCACGCTGGAC
>NZ_RZSG01000991.1:0-1946 GCF_003997725.1 Mesorhizobium sp. M4A.F.Ca.ET.050.02.1.1 | reverse complement strand
GCGCACGCGTCTGCCACAGATGCTTGCACCAGCCGGGCGCAACGACGCCGGCGCCGTAGCCATAGCCGAGCGCCAGGCGCGGCCCCGTCCACGGCGCGAAGGTCATCATGGTCTTGCGGCGGGCCATTCCCTTGAGCAGGGCCTGGTCGCTCTTTTGCGTATGCGCCGCCTGCAAGGCCGGCACGTGCCAGGCGCCGCAGACGACCGCTAGCGGCCCATCGAACTCCTTGCGCGCGGCTGCGATTTCCAGCCGCATGTGCGCCTCGCGCATCGCCTCGAATTTGCCGATCACACCCTCGCCGTCGCGCAGCGTCGTCATCGCGTCGGCAATGGCCGCGAAGATCGGCCCCGGCGCGGGATTCTGCTCGATGATATCGGACCACCAGCTTTCGCCATCCTCGTAGCCGGCGGCGCGCGCCAGGGTGCCGATCGGATCCTGGATGCGCGTCGCTTCCTCGCCTTGCTCTTCGACAGGTTCCGCTTCGGCGGTATCGGTGTCGGTCGGACTTTCGGGCGCCTTCTCGGCCAGCCGCGCCGCGGACGGCAGATCGATGAAGCGCAGCGCCGCCTTGTTGGCGACCGCCCACAACGCCGCCTGATATTCCGGCGAGAATTCGGCGAACGGCCAGAAGCTGGTCGCGGCCGGATCGTCCTCGGGATAGCAGAGCAGCGCCACCGGCGGCTTCATGTCGGGGCTGGCGAGCAGCGGCAACAGCGGCGACGCATCGACCGGCCCTTCGATCAACACGGCGACAGGCTGCAATTCCTGCAATGCCTTGACCAGGCTCTCGGCGGAGCCCGGTCCGTGGTGGCGGATGCCGAAATAACTGATGCCGCCCTCAGTCATGGCTCAGATGGCCGCGTTGAGCGCCGCGTAGTAGCCGGCATAGTCCGACCGCTTCTTCAGCACCGTCTCCAGATACTCCTCCAGCACGACCTTGTCCTGAACCGGATCCTTGACGATCGCGCCGACAAGGCTCGGCGCCAAACCTTCGGCGTGAAACTTGCCGTCGTCGAACCATGCCGCCTGGCTGAGGCCACTGATCACGGTTGCGATCGCCTCGGCGGTGGAGAGCGAGCCAGATGGCGTCTTCAGCGTCACCTTGCCGTCGGCCGTCGCGCCGGAGCGCAACTCGCGGAAAATGGTGAGCACGCG
This sequence comes from Mesorhizobium sp. M4A.F.Ca.ET.050.02.1.1, assembly GCF_003997725.1. Classification (NCBI taxonomy): domain Bacteria; kingdom Pseudomonadati; phylum Pseudomonadota; class Alphaproteobacteria; order Hyphomicrobiales; family Phyllobacteriaceae; genus Mesorhizobium; species Mesorhizobium sp. M4A.F.Ca.ET.050.02.1.1. Next base: position 790 of record NZ_RZSG01000991.1, on the reverse strand, counting down.
GGCGATCTCCTCGCCGACATTCTTCGGCACTGGCAGGTCCAATCCGCCGGCCATCTCGCCGACGCGCCTGGAAACGATCGAAACCTCTTCCGCCATGTCCCCGGGCAGAGGCAGCACCACGACGTTGAAGCGGCGCTTCAGAGCCGAGGAGAGTTCGTTGACGCCCTTGTCGCGGTTGTTGGCGGTGGCGATGATGTTGAAGCCGCGCTGGGCGTAGATCGAGGTGTTGAGCTCCGGCACCGGCATCATCTTTTCCGACAGCACGGTGATCAGCGTGTCCTGCACGTCGGAGCCCATGCGCGTCAGCTCTTCCAGGCGGCAGAGCTTGCCTTCCTGCATGGCGCGGTACAGCGGCGTCGGCACAAGCGCCTCCTGGCTCGGGCCCTTCGCCAGCAACTGGGCATAGTTCCAGCCGTAGCGGATCTGGTTCTCGTCGGTTCCGGCGGTGCACTGCACGATCAGCTTGGAATTGCCCATGATGGCGCCGGCGAGATGTTCCGAAACCCAGGATTTCGCCGTTCCCGGCACGCCGAGCAAAAGCAGAGCGCGATCGGTCGCGAGCGTGGCCACCGCCGTTTCCATCAATTGCCGGCGGCCGACATATTTCGGCGAAATCACCGTGCCGTCGTCCGCCTTGCCGCCCATCAGATAGGTAAGCACGGCCTTCGGCGACAGGCTCCAGCCGGCGGGCTTCTGGCGGTCGTCGCCGCGCGCGAGCGCCTGCAGTTCGGCGGCATAGACCTGCTCGGCCGGAAGGCGGATGGCTGCGTTCATGCGATCATCTCCGGGT
>NZ_RZSG01000990.1:0-1947 GCF_003997725.1 Mesorhizobium sp. M4A.F.Ca.ET.050.02.1.1 | reverse complement strand
CCACCAATGATCGCAACCGAGGAGGGCCTCGATTCGGGCCTGCTCGCCGGCTTCTTGCTCGTGGTCACCATTTCGCCTGACAGCGATCCGGCGGCGCTCGAGCGCATAATCAGGCTCCGAGCGGACAAGGACACGCTTTTCGTGCTGCCAAAATGGCAAACCTTGCCACTACAAACGCCCGAAGGCTGGGAGATGAAAATCGAGCGGTTGCCCGACGCGGTCGTGAACGACTGGCTCGGCCGCATCGCCAAGGCCAAGCTCGGAGTCGGCAAGAGCCCGGTCGAACACCTCGACATTGGAGGGCATCTCATCGCTGCACCCGAAGACATGCAATGGGTGGCCGACGAGCACCCGCTGATTGCGGCGGGCAACGGCAAGGCCGTTCTCACCGAACTCGACGACAAGCCTTTCTACATCCTGACCGATCCGGACCTCATCAACAACGCCGCGCTCAAGGATCCCGACAAGGCCAGGGCGGCGCTGGACCTCATCGCCATGCTGGAACCCGGCAAGGGTGCGGTGATGTTCGACCTGACACTGCATGGCGCCGGGCGCAAATACGATCTCGCCAAGCTTTTGGTCGAGCCGCCCTTCCTGGCGCTGACGCTGTCGATCCTTGCCGCCGCGGCGCTGGCCTTCCTGCATGGTCTTGGCCGCTTCGGCCCGCCGCGCGCCGAGGGCCGGGCGATCGCCTTCGGCAAGCGGGCGCTGGTCGACACCACGGCGATGCTCTTCAAGCGCGCCGGACGTCTGGAGGAACTGGGCGATCGCTATGGCGCCCTGATGCGGCAGCGTGCCGGCGCGCTGCTTGGCGCGCCGCACGGGCTGCAGGGCGAAGCGCTCGACCGCTGGCTCGATTCCCGCGACAAGGGCGAGGCCCAGGGGTTCACGACGCGGCTCAAGGCCGCGAACAATGCCAGTTCGCTGGCGGAAATGCATGAGGCAGCCGAACGGCTGCACGACTGGACGGCAAGGAGGCTCGGTGAACGTCGATGATGTGAAGGCCCTGGCGACAGCGATCAGGGAAGAAGTGGCGAAAGCGATTACCGGCCAGCACGACACGGTCGACCTGATGCTCACCGCCCTGTTCGCCGGCGGGCATATATTGCTCGAAGGACCGCCGGGGACCGCCAAGACCATGACCGCGCGCTGCTTCGCGCAGGCGCTCGGTGTCGCCTATGGGCGCATCCAGTTCACGCCGGACCTGATGCCCGGCGATATCGTCGGCTCCAACATCTACAATTTCCAGAGCGGGCAGTTCACGCTGACGCGCGGCCCGATCTTCTGCGATCTTCTGCTTGCCGACGAGATCAACCGCACCCCACCGAAGACCCAGGCCGCCCTCCTGGAAGCCATGCAGGAGCACGCTGTCACCTTCGACGGCACCACCCATTCGCTCGGCCGCAATTTCATGGTGGTGGCGACGCAGAACCCCATCGAGCATCAGGGCGTCTATCCGCTGCCGGAGGCACAACTCGACCGTTTCCTGTTCAAACACCGGGTGAGCTATCCGGACCTGCAGGACGAGCGCGCCATCATCGTCCATCACGGCGGCGGCTCCGCCTCGCACGACATCGCGCAATACGGCATCAAGGCCCGGACCGACCGCAAGACGCTGGAAAAGGCGCTCGAAACCGTCGGCTCCGTCACCCTGGTCGACGACGTCGTCAACTATATCGCCGCGCTGGTGCGCGCCACACGCGAGAGCCCGGACCTGGAGGTCGGCGCCAGCCCTCGCGCGGGCGCCATGCTGGCGCGGGCGGCGCGGGCACGGGCCACGCTCGACGGTCGCGCTTACGTGATCCCGGACGACGTCAAGGCGCTCGCCGTGCCGGCGCTGCGCCATCGCGTCATCCTTTCGCCGGCCGCGCAGATCGATGGGCGGCTGGTGGAGCAGATCGTGTCCGACCTCGTCGACCAGACGGAAGCGCCGCGGTGATCTATCCG
>NZ_RZSG01000098.1:0-12233 GCF_003997725.1 Mesorhizobium sp. M4A.F.Ca.ET.050.02.1.1 | reverse complement strand
CTTCCAGGTCGAGACGATGAACGGCGTGTTCCACGGCGTGATCACGCCGACGGGCCCGATCGGCGCCCGCGTCGTCATGTTGACCTGGTTCGGCGCGCGGATCGTCTGGCCGTCGCGGGCTTCCGGCGCGCGGTCGCCATAGAAGCGGAAGTTCTCGGCGCCACGCAATGCCGCCTTGGCCATGAACTTCAGCGACTGGCCGGTGTCCATGCACTCGACGAAGGCGATCTCCTCGGCGCGCGCGACGATGGCGTCGGCGATTTTGTGCAGCAGCTTCTTGCGGGCATCGCCCGATATCGCCGCCCATTCCTTGAAGGCGGCCTTCGCCGCCCTGGCGGCTCGGTCGATGTCGGCGGGCTTGCCGCGCGCCACCGTGGCGATCGGCTTCAGGTCGATCGGCGAGATCGTCTCATAGGTCGAGCCGTCGGCGGAGGGCACCGCCTCGCCGCCGATCTGGTTGAGCACGCCATGCTTCCTGAAGCGTTCCAGATAAGCCTCGGCCTTGCGCAGATTGTCGTCCAGTGCCGCCATGGGTCTTTCCTGTTCTCTAGCGCTCAGTCACTTGCCACGCAGCCGCGGGTGGATGGCGTTTTTCTTCCAGCTGAGTTCGGCGTCGATCTCGCGGATCTCCAGCGACAGCGCGAAATGCGGCGTCGCGAACAGCGTCGCCAGATGCTCCGACACTGCGGCAAAGATCGCTTCGCCGGCGCTCTTCTTTTCCGCCGCGCTGCGGCCCTTGCCGATACGGAAGTTCATGTCGATGAACCCGTTCTCGGGCAGGCGGTCGGCAATCGCATAGACCTCGGCGCGGAAGGCGCGCACCCGGACTGCACCTTGTTCGAACAGGCCGGTTTCGAGGATGGTCCGCGAGACCAGCTCGCAAAGCGCGCCCATGTCGACCTTCGCGTCGAGATTCGCCGAATATTCGATCGCCATATGGGGCAAAGGTTTCCTCCACCTTTTAATTAACATGTGAATTACATCTTGACGATCGAATGTCAAGCGTCGTTCTCTGTGTCCCGGCGGCGGGATTGCCGCTCCCGGTAAAATCGCGGATATAGCTGCGATCGGGGTGCTAATATTTACCGCGACTCGTACTGGATTGGATTTTTCGGAGACCTGATTTTGCTACCACCGAGCACTCGTCGCTCCCTGCCGATGGCTCTGCTTCGCGCTCGCGAGGTGATCAGGGCGCATTTCCGGCCGATGCTTGCCCGCCACGACATCACCGAGCAGCAATGGCGCGTGCTGCGGGTTCTTGCCGAGACTGGGCCGCTGGAGGCCACCGAACTCGCCAACCGCGCCTCCATCCTGCCGCCAAGCCTGACCCGCATCATCAAGGCGATGGAGGAACGTGAGTTCATCACCCGCAACAAGGTCAAGGATGACGGCCGCCGCGCGCTGCTCGCCATCAGCCCGGCTGGTCTGGCGCTGATCGAGGACCTGACGCCCGAGCGCATCGCCATCTACGACGCGATCGAGAAGCGCTACGGCGCCGCCGAGCATGAGCGGCTGCTGGATATGCTGGAAAGCCTCATCCAGTCGGAGTCGACGGAACAGGGCTGAGTTTCGCGCGAGCGCCCCCTCATCCGGCCGCTTCGCGGCCACCTTCTCCCCGCTGGGGAGAAGAGACAAGCGCTGGCGCTGGCGATCTCCTCTCCCCTTGGGGAGAGGTCGGATTGCCCCGAATTGCCCTTCGCAATTCCGGTTGGCAATCCGGGTGAGGGGGCGCCGCTCCTCACCCCCCGAAACTGCCGACCGCGCTCGGCTGCATGTAGTTGCGGCCGACATAGAGCAGCGCCGCCTTGTCGCTGCCGTGGCGGATGTCGACGACGCGGCCGAACATCACATTGTGCGTGCCGACCTTGTTCACCGCGCCGATCTCGCAGTCGAAGCTGACGATGGCGTCGAGCAGCGCCGGCATGCCGGACGGCATAGTCTGCCAGCGCGCCGCATTGTAGCGCTCGGCCATGTCGCGGATCGCGCCGGCGAACTTTCCCGCCAAATGCATGTGCGACTGGGTCAGCACGTTGACGCAGAAGCGCTGGTTGGCGAGGAACAGGCCGGTCTGCGCCGAGCGCTCGTTCATGCAAACCAGCAGCGTCGGCGGATCGTCCGAAACGCTGCACATGGCGGTGGCGGTGAAGCCGCCGCGCCCGGCCGGGCCGTCCGTGGTGACGATGTTGACCGGCGCACAGACCCGCGCCATGGCGTCACGGAATTCCAGCCTCGAGACCTGCGCCTCCATGGCCGGCCTCCTCAGCTCGCCGCAGCTGAAAGCGGCGGCAGCCAGGTGTCGCCGGTCCAGCCCTTCTCGTCATAGTCGGCCATGCATTGGTCGACCAGCTCCTCCATCTGCTTCAGCCGGCCGCCGCGCTCGGCGCCCTTCAGCACCTGCAGCCGCACCTCTTCCGGCGCACCGGCATAGTTGAGCTCGTAGAGCGCGTGGCGGCCACCGAATTCGGTGCCGGTCGCGTCCCACAACAGCTTCATGATCTTGATGCGCTCGACATGGCCCATGTCGTTGGAGCCGCGCACATATTGCGCGAGGTAGCGGTCGATCTCCGGATTGTCGAAATCCCTGGCCGAGGACGGCAGGTAGATCAGCCCCGAGGCGATCACCCGGCGCACCGTGTCGATGACGCGCGGATAGGCCTCCGACATGAAGGTGCGGTAGGAGAGGGCCGCCTCGAGATTGGGCAGCACCGCGCCGCTGGCCCACGGGATCGGGTTGTGTGCCATGGCGTTGGAAAAGCTCCAGAACATGTGGCGCAGCGCGATCACCTCGCCGAGTGCTGCCTGGTTGCCGCGGAAGGCATCGCCGCCTGTAGCGCGCAGCGCCTTGGCGAGCAGGCCGCAGAGGAAGTCGAGCTTGACGGCGAAGCGCGTGCAGCCCTGGAAGCAGTAGCCGTGCATGAAGCCCGACGCCGGATGGAAGGACAGGATCTTCTGCGCGTCGCGCAGCACCAGCACGTCCTCCCAAGGGATGAAGACGTTGTCCAGCACCAGGATCGCGTCGTTCTCGTCGAAGCGCGACGACAAGGGATAGTCGAAAGGCTGGCCGGTCGTGTTCGCCGTCTGCTCATAGGAGACGCGGCAGAACATCTTTATCCCCGGCGCGTTCATCGGCACGATGAACATCACTGACAGCGATGGGTCCTCGGTGACCGTCGCCGAGCTTTGCGCCAGGAAATTGTAGTGGGTCAGCGCCGACGACGTCGCCACCACCTTGGCGCCCGACACCCAGATGCCGGCATCGTTCTCCTTGGTGATGTGCACGAACACGTCCTTCACGGCCTCGGCCGGCTTGTGGCGGTCGATCGGCGGATTGACGATGGCGTGGTTCATAAACAGGACCGCTTCCTGGGCGCGTTTGTGCCAGGCGAGCGCATTGTCCTTGAACGGGCCGTACCATTCGGCATTGGCGCCGAGCGTGTTCATCAGCGCCGCCTTGTAATCGGGCGTGCGCCCCATCCAGCCATAGGACATGCGCGACCAGTCGGCGATCGCGGTCTGCTGCTGGGCAAGCTCGGCGGCGGAATGGGCGACGCGGAAATATTTATGCGTATAGCCGCCCGAGCCGGTATCGGTCGGCGCGGTCAGCGCCGCCTGCCGGTTGGGGTCGTGCAAGGCGTCATAGAGGCGGGCCAGCGAACGCGCCGAATTGCGCATCGCCGGATGGCTGGTGACATCGGCGACCCGCTCGCCATTGATATACACCTCGCGCCCGTCGCGCAGGCTCGCGAGATATTCGGCGCCTGTGAACGGCCGTTTCGTGTCGGCCCGGAAATCTTCCGATCGCATCATGATCCTCCCTTTGATTGGTGGAGAGTAGCCGCAAGCCGCGCGATGGTTTATGGACGAAAGCGATAAATCACTTGGACTTTTTCGGGCCGCCATGAGCCAGACCGCCATTCCCGAATTCTTCGTCTACGGCGAGCCGGCACGGGCGCTCGACGTCGGTTTCCTGCATGTCGAGACGGTGCAGGCGCGCGCTTCCGTGCATCGCGGCCAGGTTCTGGCGCACAAACATCCGCAAATGGCGCAGATCACCTTCTGGACGGGTGGCAGCGGCACCTATCGGATCGAGGACAAGACCTGGAGTTTTTCCGCTCCCACCGTGAGCTTCATGCCGAGCGGCGTGGTCCATGGCTTCGACATCGAACCAGGCACCGATGCCATCGTCGTCTCGGTCGCCGATGCGGCGCTCGCATCCATCGCCGAGCAGTCCGCGCTGCCGCTCGACCAGCCGGTTTTCGTCACGGGGCGCGGCGAGGGCGCGCTGTGGGAGAGGTTGGGTAATACGGTCAGGATGATCCAGGCGGAATATGCCGACAGGCTGCCCGGCGTGGAAAGAATCCTGCCGCCGCTGATCGCGGTGGCGCTGTCGGGCATCGCCCGCCTCGATGCGCAATCGCAAGCGGTGACGGTGCCGGCGGCGGTGGCGCTCGGCGGCCGGCTGCGGCGCCTGATCGACCGCCATTTTCGCGACGACTGGCCGGTCGAGCGCTATGTCGAGGAACTCGGCACCACCCGCCACCTGCTCGACAAGGCCGCGCGCCAGGTGCTGGGCGCAGGCGTGCGGCAGGCTATCGGCGACCGGCGCTTGATCGAAGCCAAGCGCCTGCTGCTCTTCACCATACGCACGGTCGAGGACATCGCCTACGAGACCGGCTTCAACGACCCCGCCTATTTCTCGCGCTTCTTTCGGCAGGGGGTTGGCTTGCCGCCGGCGACGTGGCGGAGACAAAGAGTGAGTAGTGAGTAGTAGGTAGTAAACGGAGCGAGGATTGAACAAATGTTCGAGCCGAAATTCTACTCATACTCACTACTCACTACTCACTACTCACTACTCACTTACTCACGCCGCAGCAGACAACCCGGCATCCAGCGCCTCGCCGATCTTCGCCACATCGGCCGCCGAGATGACCAGCGGCGGCGACAGGATGACGGTGTTGCCGGAGACGCGCAGCATGACGCCGGCCTGGTAGGCGGCATCGGCCACCACGGCCAATGTCTTCTTGTCGGCCGGCTTCTTGGCGGCGCGGTCCGAGACGAGCTCTAGCGCCGCCATCAGGCCCTGGTAGCGGACATCGCCGACCAAAGCGTGCTTCGCCTTCAGCGCTTCCAGAACCTTGCCGAGCTCGACGCCGCGCGCCGCCGCGTTCTCGTTGACGGCAAGCCGTTTTGTCTCGGCGAGCGCCGCCAGCCCGGCCGCGCAGCCGACCGGATGGCCGGAATAGGTGTAGCCGTGGCCGATGGCACCGAAGCTCGTCTTGTCGGCCTCGAACGCGTCGGCGACCTTGGCGCCGATCAGAGTCGCGCCGAGCGGGAAGTAGCCGGACGTGATCGCCTTGGCGATGGTCATGAAATCGGGCTTCACGCCGGAGAGCCGTGAGCCGGACCACGCACCGGTGCGGCCGAAGCCGGTCACCACCTCGTCTGCGATCAGAAGGATGTCGTGACGGTCGCAGATCGCCCGCACCAGCGGCATGAAACTTTCATGCGGAACGATTACGCCGCCGGCGCCGAGCACCGGCTCCAAGATGAAGGCGGCGATGGTGTCGGCGCCCTGGAAGGCGATCTCGTCCTCGATCGCCCGGGCGCAGAGCTTGGCCAGCTTCGCCGGGTCGGTCTCGTCGAACGGGTTGCGGTAGGTCCATGGCGCCGGGGTGTGGAAGACGCCGGGCAAGAGCGGCTCGTAGTTGCGGCGGAAATTGGCGTTGCCGTTGACCGAGGCGCCGCCGAAATGCGTGCCGTGATAGCCCTTCTTCAGCGCCAGGAACTTCGTCCGGTCGCCCTGGCCGCGGATCTTCCAATATTGGCGCGCGAGCCGCAGCGCCGTCTCGACCGAATCCGATCCGCCCGAGGTGAAGAAGGCACGCACCATGCCCTCCGGGGCGAACCAGTCGGTGAGCTCGTAGGCAAGCTCGATCGACGGTCCTGTCGAGGTGCCGCGAAAGCCGGAATAATAGGGGAGCGCATCGAGCTGCGCGGCCATCGCCTTCTTGATCGGGTCGCAGCTGTAACCGAGGTTGACGTTCCACAAGCCGCCGACCGCATCGAGTACGGTGCGGCCGTCGGCATCGGTCACCGAGACGCCGTCGCCCTTCATGATGATCTTCGGCGGCGTCGCCCGCATCTCGGCCGGATGCGCCATCGGATGCCAGATCGGCTTGGCGTTGTTCTCGGTGAGGAAGTTGATGTCACGCATCGGTGGGAACTCCGGTTTCCAATTGGGGGAGGGCGAGGCCGAAATGGCCGAGCGCCTCGGCATAGCTTCGCGCCGGCTGGGCGACGTCGAAATGCACGGTCAGCATGCCGGCGGCGGTGGCGCCGTCGATGTTGCGCTGCTGGTCGTCGACGAAGACGCATTCGCCAAGCGGCAGCTCCAGCGCCTCGCCGACCATCGCATAGGCCAGGCGATCGGGCTTGAGGACGTTGGTATAAGTCGCGTCGACTATGGCCTCGAACAGCGAGAGCAGCGGCAGCCGCTGGCGGAACTGCGTGCCGTAGAACAGGTCGAGCTCGTTGGAGAGGATGGCCAGCCTGATGCCGGCCGCGTGCGCCGTCCGGATCGCCCGTTCTGCCTCGGGCCGGATTACGGCCTGCGGGTCGGCGCCGCGCGCCCGCTGCACGAAGGTCGACATGTCGCGCCAGTCCTCGCCGACCAGCTGGCCGACCTCCCGCGTGCGCGTCCTCCAGTAGTCGCGCTCGCTGATCTCGTCCGCCTGCATGGCCCGCCACAAAGGATCGGAGGCCGGGTCGAACGGGCCGCGCCAGGCAAGCGTGCCCGGCGCCAGACCCAGCGCGCGCTCAGTCAGCGCATGCGTCTCGAACAGCGTGCGGGTGACTACGCCGCCGAAATCGAGCACCATCGCCTTTGGCAGCGACCCGCTCATGCGGCTTGCCTGCGGCCCGGCGGTACTATGCCGTCGGCGACCCAGCGGTCGAAGATCTCCAGCGCCTTGGCGCAGAAGGCGGCGTCATTGATGTGTCCGGCGATCTCGTGCAGCTCGGCATTGGCAGGCACGCTGGCACGCATCTCCTCGACGAAGGCCGACAGCGCCTCTGGGTCATGCAGCGGCTCGCCTTCCTGGTCCCATTGCTGGATGCCGCCGGCGGGCAGGATGAAGGCGGTCGGGCCGGTCGCCGCGGCGAGCTTCTCCCCGATGGCGCGCGCGATCTCCTTGCGGGTCGAGGCGTCCGAGGTCACCGAGGCGAGCAGCCGGTTGTGCGCATGGTAGGGCCGCTCGATGAAACGCGAGGGCACCGTTTGCCAGGTCGGGAAATCCACCATGTCGACGGCGCCGGGCGCGACGATCTGCGGGATGCCCTGCCGGCCCGCATTCTCCAGCCGGTCGGTGCCGGAATTCACCACCGAGCCGGTGAGCTGGTTGGCGAGTTCCTGCAGGCTGAAATCCATCACCGCGACAAAACCCTTTTGCGCCGCGATCGCCTCCAGCGCCCGTCCGCCCATGCCGGTGGTGTGGAAGACGATCACCTCGTAGCCGCGCTTTTCCAGCTCCGGCTTCAGCCTCACCATATAGTGCAGGCAGCTTTTGCCGAGCGAGCTCATGCCGATCCGCGGCTTTGCCGCGTCCGGCTTGACGACGGCCTGCGCGGCACCCACCACCGCGCCGCAGGCCTGCGACAGCACCGCCTTGCAGGCGCTGTTGAGGCCATAGAGCCCGCCGGCCCAAAGGATCATCATCAGGTCTGTGGCGATCCGCTCGGGCGGCAGAAGATGCGAATAGGCGATCGTCGAGACGACGAATTTCGGCACGCCGAGCGGCAGCGCCAGCGCCACGTCGAGCGCAAGGTCGGTGCCCATCGAGCCGCCGAGCGCGATGACGCCGTCGATCTCGCTTTTGTCGTGGAGCGCGCGCGCCAGCCGCGAGGCGCCGAGCGCCATCAGCGTCATCGCCGAATTCTCGTCGCCGCTGGCGATGATCGCCTCGATCGTCGTGTCGGCGGCCTTTGCCACCGCGTGCCTGTCATAGGCCGGCCGGTAGGGCGGGTCGCCGAGCACGCTGACGTCCATCATCACGGCGACGCCGCCGACCGCCTCGATGCGCTCGCGCATGAACAGAAGCTCGTCGGCTTTGGTGTCGCCGGTGCCGATAACCAGGATACGGCGTGTCTCCTCCACAGTCGGTTCTCCCTGCAATGTCGTTGTTGTCATGCCCGCTTGCGGCCCGGCAGCCTGCCGAAAAGCCGCTCGCTGATGCCGCGCGCCGCCGCGGCGACGCTGGCGCCGTGACGCTCGATGTCGCCCTTCTGGATCCGCACCCTTGGTGCCGCGACCGCGACGGTGCCGATGGCGAAACCGTCGGCGCCGAGGATCGGTGCCGCGACGCTGAGCACGCCTTCCTCATAGCCTTGCGAGCCGGTCGAATGGCCGCGCGCGCGGGCGGCGGCGATATGTTCGGCGAGCGTTTCGGCGTCGCCGATCGTGTAGGGCGTGAAGGCCGGCAGCGGTCCCGCGAGGACGCCGGCGCGGACATGCTCCTCGGTGAACGCCAGGAAGGCAATTCCGGACGCCGTCGCATGCATCGGCAGCACCTCGCCAAGTTGCACGCTGACGCGGTTGGCCTTGGCCGACTCGATGACATGGACCGAAATCAGGCCGCGCTTTGAATATTCCGACAAATGCACGGTCTCGCCGGTCTCGGCCGCCAGCTGCTCGACCACCGGCACCGCCATGCGCAGGAACGGAAACTGCGCCTCGCGCATCAGCGCCAGCCGCGCGATGCCGGCGCCCAGCCGGTAGAGCCGCGTGGCTTCGTCCTGCTCCACCAGCCCGTGCTCGATGAGCGAGACCAGTAGCCGCCGCGTCGTCGCCTTGTCGAAACCGGCGCGCCTGGCAAGGTCGGCAAGCGCCGTCTCGGGCGCGCTGCGGCCGAGCATTTCCAGCAGCGAAATGGCTTTGCTCACCGTGCCCATCCCGGTCTGATCCTCCATCAGATACTTAACGTGCGAATTAACTTGACAGCAAGTCGATTCCTTTGCAAGTCTATATTCGAAATGCTGTTGCAAATAGTGAAACGTTGATGGCCCAGCAGAAGGCCCGGCATTTCAGGGACACTTGGTTTCCGCAAGCGCGGATCTGGAGGGAAAGATGACGACAATTGAAGCCGGCGAACTGAACCGGCTGAGGAAGAACAGCCTTGGCGTTGGCGCCATCACCTTCATGGTGATCTCGGCCGCGGCGCCGCTCACGGCTGTGGCGGGTGGCACGCCGCTTGGCATGCTGATGGGCAACGGCGCCGGTTTTGCCGGCACCTATCTCATCGTGACGGTTCTGCTGCTGTTGTTCGCGGTGGGCTACGTCGCCATGTCGCGTCACGTCGGCAATGCGGGAGCTTTCTATGCCTACGCGGCGCGCGGGCTCGGCGGCCTCGCCGGCGGCGCGACGGCGCTGATTGCCATCCTGTCCTACAACGCCATGCAGATCGGTGTCATGGGCTTGCTTGGCGCCGCGACCGCCGGCCTGTTCGCCGGTTGGGGCATCGCTTTGCCCTGGTGGGTGTGGAGCTTCATCGCCATCGCCATAGTCGCCGTGCTCGGTTACCGCCAGGTCGACCTGTCGGCCAAGATCCTGACCGTGCTCGTGCTTGCCGAATATGTCGTGGTGCTGATCCTCGACCTGACGATCCTCAGGACCGGCGGCGACAGCGGCCTGTCGGCGGCACCGTTCAGCTGGAGCCAGATCACGAGCGGCGCGCCGGCGATCGCCATCCTGTTCTGCTTCGCCGCCTTCATCGGCTTCGAGGCGACCACCATCTATGCCGAGGAGGCGCGCGACCCCAAGGTCACCATTCCGCGCGCCACCTATTTCTCCGTCATCCTGATCGGCCTGTTCTACATGGTCACCGCCTGGCTGATGGCGGTCGGCGCCGGTGTCGACAAGCTGCTGCCAGCCTTGCAGGGCCTGCAGGATCCGACCACCTTCCTGTTCGGCCTGTCCGATCGCTATGCCGGCACGCCGCTCACCCACGCCATGAGCATCTTGTTCGTGTCGAGCCTGTTCGCTGGCGTGCTGGCCTTCCACAACGCGGTCGCCCGCTACATCTATGTTGCGGGCCGTGAGAAGCTGCTGCCACAGACCATCGGCGTGACCCATTCGGCGCACCAGAGCCCGCATGTCGCCTCGGTCATCCAGACCGTGCTTGCCGCTGTTGTCGTCGGGCTCTTCGCCGTGCTCGGGCTCGACCCGGTGCTGGCGCTGTTTTCGTGGCTGACCAATGTCGCGACGCTCGGCGTCATCGTGATGATGGCCGTGGCCTCGCTGGCCGTGGTGATGTACTTCCGCGCCAATCCGTCCGCCCAGGAAAACGCGCTGAAGACCACCGTGCTGCCGGGGCTGACCTTCATCGCCTTCGTCATCATCATCTACCTGATCGTCATCAATTTCGGCAGCCTGTCGGGCGCTGGCGGCTTCCTCGGCGTGTTCCTGCCGTCCCTGGTGCTGATCGCCGCCGTGGTCGGCCTGTTGCTGGCGAGTGCATTGAAGGGCCGCGATCCAGTCGCCTTCGAAAATCTCGGAGTGCCTTTGAAGGACTGAAAGAAGTCAGGGGCGGCGGCTGACGCCGCCCCTTCCATCGCAGAGGGAGTGACGGCATTGAGCTTTGCCGACGAGATCACCGTCGAGGCGCTGGAAGCCGATCCTTACCCGATCTATGCCGAGCTCAGGCGCAGCGCCCCGGTCGCCTATGTGCCGGCGGTCAACCTCCGGTTCGTCACCCGCTGGAAGGATGTCGAGACCGTCGCCAAGTCGCCCGACATCTTCTCGGCGGTGGTCGGCACGTCGCCGGTCGAACGCTCCTTCGGCAAGCCGACCATCCTGACCACCGACGGCGAGACGCACAAAGACCTTCGCCAGGGCGTCGATCCAAAATATCGGCCGCGCACCGTCGCCTCCTATGCCGGCGACCTCGTGCGCTCGATCGCCGGGCCCTTTCTCGACCAGATCGCCGAACAGGGCACGGCGGAACTGATGGCAGACTATTTCGAGCCGGTGTCGACACTCAGCCTGGCGCGCTCGCTCGGCCTCGACGACATCGACATGCCGACCCTGCGGCGCTGGTTCTATGGCCTCGCCCAGGGCGCCATCAATTTCGAGAACGACCCGAAGCGGCAAGAGGTCGCCGATGCGATCAGCGCCGAGGTCGGCGCCGCCATCCTGCCGACGCTTGAGCGGCTCGCCCGCGAGCCCGACGACTCGGCGCTTTCGCACATGCTGCATGACGGCATGCCGGATGGGAAAACCCGTCCAATCGATTTCCTGATGCCGAGCATCAAGGTCATCCTGCTCGGCGGCATGCAGGAGCCCGGCCATGGCGCCGGCTCGATCCTTGCCGGCCTGCTCGCCCATCCAGAACAGCTGCGGCAAGTGCTCGACGATCTTGACACCTTCGTGCCGAAGGCCGTCGACGAGGGCCTGCGCTGGGTGGCGCCGATCGGCACCCAGACGCGCCAGACGACACGCGCGGTGGAGATCGGCGGAGCCGTGATCCCCGCCGGCACGCCGGTTGCGGCGCTGGTCTCCTCGGCCAGCCGCGACGAAAGCCGCTTCACCGATCCCGATCGTTTCGACATCCATCGCGACGAAGGCAACCACGCCGCCTTCGGCTTCGGCCATCATTTCTGTTCCGGCCGCTTTTTCGCGCGCGAGCAGATGTGCCTGGCGGTACGGTTGTTGCTCGAGCGCTTCCCCGACCTGAAACTGGTGCCCGGGAAGCAACCGGTGTTCCGCGGCTGGGAGTTCCGCGCGCCTACCACCCTCAATGTTGCCTTCGGAGGCGCTGCCCAATGATCAGCCAGAGCACCATCGACACGCTGCGCAAGACCGAGGTCGGCGCGCGCAACCTGTTCATCGATGGCGTCCAGACGGCAGCCGCGACCGGCGCCACCTTGTCGGTGATCTCGCCGATCGACGGCCGTCCCTTCGCCAGCATCGCCGACGGCAATGCCGCCGATGTCGATCGCGCGGTGCTCGCTGCCCGCAAGGCCTTCGAGAAAGGTTCCTGGTCGCGCGCGGTTCCCGCCTTTCGCAAGAAGGTGCTGACGAAGCTCGCCGAACTGGTCGAGAGGCACGCCGACGAACTCGCCGTGCTCGGCGTGCGCGACAACGGCACCGAGATCGGCATGGCCTACAAGGCCGAGCCGGTGTCGGCGGCCGGCACCATCCGCTACTACGCCGAGGCGATCGACAAGATCTATGGCGAGAT
>NZ_RZSG01000989.1:0-1947 GCF_003997725.1 Mesorhizobium sp. M4A.F.Ca.ET.050.02.1.1 | reverse complement strand
GCCTTCGAAGACGCCGATGGCGCTTACGACGTCGTGTCCGTCGTCAGCGGTGATGATGGTGGCATAGCGGGGCATGGGCGGGCTCACGGGTGATCTGGGATGGGCTCGAGAAGCGGCCTACCGGGAACGCGGCGTTGCTTCGCGCCCCTCTCTGGCCTGCCGGCGTCGAGAAGTGATCGAGGAGGCGCTGCGCTCGAAGGCATCCAGAAAAACAAGACCCGCCCTCGGCGGGCGGGTCGTCGGCGCAAATCAGCACCATGGACAAAACAGTAGCATAGCTGCCGTCACCCGGCAAGGAAAATTTTCCTAGAAGGCTTGCTCGCCGCATCCCACTGGGAACTATGGCCTGTCGGGATCGTTGGCGTACATCGAAGAGGAGAAAACCATGGCCGAGAACGAGAGCAGCCAGGGCAACAGCTCAGCCCAGCCGAGCAACGGCAATGCAAAAAGCCAGAGCAACCCGGCGCGCAGTCGTGCCGCGGCACGCAGCAGCACGACACGCAGCAGCTCTTCAAGCGCTTCCGAAGCGGCGCTGAAGAAGCAGATCGCGGAGCTGCGGCGCGAGGTCAGCAGGCTCAACCGCGCGTTGGCCGAACAGGCGGAGGACGTCGTCGAGACGGGGCATGGCTGGTACGACAGTGCCGCCGACCGAGCCTCCGGCTGGTACGATAGTGCAGCCGAGGGGGCATCTCGCGCCGCACAGCAGCTTCGCAGCCAGGCACAGACTGTGCGCGGCCAGGCGCAGAGCGTGTCGGAAACGGTCCGGCAGAACCCCGGCACGATCTCGACGGCACTGACGCTGGGCGGGCTTATCGGCGTGCTGATCGGCCTGGCAATCGCCAGGAGCGTCGAGCCGCAGCCCGACTGGTTCCACCGCCACTGGAAAAGCTGACAGCTTCTGCCGGCAGAAGGACGCATGACAGGAAGCCCGGGCGGCCGCCCGGGCTTTTCGCACGGGCTGGTCATTAACCAGACCTTATGGAATCATTCCGTTGGGGAATCGCGGAGAGCGGCATGGACAAACCTGCCATGGCATCCGTCTTTCGGATGCGGCATTTGCCAGCAACCATTTCAGGCGTTCGCAGCCTTGGCAGGGGTCAGGCGGATCCGATCTTCCACTCCAGGCCACTCGGCGAAGCGATCCGCTTCATTGTCCAGACCGATGGCCAATACGACCTAAGCGCCGTCGCCATCTTCTACGGCGACCGCTCGACGCCACCGCTAGGCGGCCGCGAGGTCAAGGCGCTCTGGCAGGAGTACGGCCAACGCTGGATGGAGCTGTAGGCGCGATCAATCTTTGCGTCCATGCACAGGCAAATGACAGAACCGCCGGAGCTCCAGCGCCTGATCGACGACTGCTACGATGCGTTTGCGCCCTGCCCGCCGCCGCGTGTGCTGCGCGCCTCGCCGCTGCGCGATCCGGTGGCGATCCTGAAGACGCTCACCTCGGCGCCGTTGCGCGAGTTGACCGGCGAGCAGATCGGGCCCTATGCCGGCTGGGCGATCACCACGGTTGGCGACGTTGCCGACTATAAGCACTTCCTGCCGCGGATACTCGAGTTGGCTGTCTTCGACCAGCGATGGCACGGCCTCGATCCGCCGATCATCGCCAGCAAATTGAGCCGTGGCGGGTGGCGGACGTGGCCGCGGGACGAACGAGCGGCGGTGCAGGCGCTTTTTGCTGGTGCCTGGCGTCATGGTTTTGAGCAGCATCCCGACGATGGCGACCCGACGGGTTGGCTGTGTGGAATCGCAATCGCCGGCGGCGACCTCGACGCGACGCTGGAAGCATGGCTTTCCTCGACCTCGGCCAATGCCGCGCTGCACTTGGCGGAGTTCTTTGGGAGCGATGCCGAGCGGCTCATCAAGGAAAAGGCCAATCGGAATTTCTGGAACGACGCCGGCGACGACACGATCGAAAAGATGCGGCGCTGGCTGCTCAGCGAG
>NZ_RZSG01000988.1:0-1948 GCF_003997725.1 Mesorhizobium sp. M4A.F.Ca.ET.050.02.1.1 | reverse complement strand
ATCCTGCAGCGCCTCGGGCAGCATTTCCAGGAAGGCGT
Organism: Mesorhizobium sp. M4A.F.Ca.ET.050.02.1.1; assembly: GCF_003997725.1. NCBI lineage: Bacteria > Pseudomonadati > Pseudomonadota > Alphaproteobacteria > Hyphomicrobiales > Phyllobacteriaceae > Mesorhizobium > Mesorhizobium sp. M4A.F.Ca.ET.050.02.1.1. Next base: position 1,910 of record NZ_RZSG01000988.1, on the reverse strand, counting down.
CCATCGGCACATGCAGGAAGGGCTTGGCCGTTGTCGCCTGCAATGCCCTGGCGATCGAGCTCTTGCCGGCGCTGCCGACCTCATTCAGCGGGACGATCCTGGCTGTCATCTGCGAACGCCCTCCCGCCATCCCGTCAACGGTTGCGCACCACCAGGCAAGCGCCGCCGACGCCGTGCAGTTTCTGGCAGATGCCATTGGCCTCGCCGCGGCTGTCGGCGCCGATTCGAACCGCATAGATGCCGCGCCGGCCGATCGGCGTGCGCACACGGCTGACCACCGGATCGTGATTGGAAAGCAGCGCCGGGAAGCGGCTCCTGACCCTCAGCCACTGGCTGACCGCGGCGCTGCGGCGGAAATTGCCGGCCACCTGCACGCCCCAGGGCTTGACGTTGATCGAGGCCATGGCAACGGTTTGCGACATGATCACCGGCAGCTTGCGGCAGGCGGCGGCGAAGCTTGCGTTGGCATCGAGCGGCTCGATCTTGCCGGCATAGGAGGCATCCGAGAATTTGTCGACCGGCTCGCCCATGACGTCGAAGACGTAGCTCTCGGTCTCCATCGGCAGGAAGCCGCCGGAGCCGAGCCAGCGCGACACGCGGTTCTCGCCGGCGTTGTAGGCGGCGGCCGCCAGGCCGAGATTGCCGTAGCTAACCTTCATTTCGGCAAGGTATTTCGCCGAGGCGGGAATAGCCTGCTCGATGTCGAAAGGGTTGGCCAATCCCCGCATCTTTGCCGTACCCGGCATGAACTGGGCAATGCCTTCGGCGCCAACGGGGCTCACCGCATTGGGATCGAACCGGCTCTCCTTCCAGATCAGCCGGGCGAAGAAATCCTTAGGCAGGCCGTTGCCGACGGCGTGCGCCTCGATCAGATTGCAGACCTTGCCGATGAGCCGCTGCTTGGCGGACGGCGGCGGATCGGCTTGTGCTGTTGCAGCCCAGCCCGCCACGCAAAACAGGATCAGCGTCGCCCTCAGGAAACGCCGCATCAGGTCTACTCCGCAGCGGCTTTGCCGCGTCCGTAGCGCTGCTCGATATAGTCGGCGACCATCTTCTCGAAATCCTGGGCGATCGAAGGACCGCGCAGGGTCGCCGCCTTTTTGCCGTCGACGAACACCGGCGCCGTCGGCGTCTCGCCGGTGCCGGGCAGCGATATGCCGATATCGGCATGCTTGGATTCGCCGGGACCGTTGACGATGCAGCCCATCACCGCGACCTTGAGGTTCTCGACCCCTGGATACTTCTCGCGCCACACCGGCATGTTCTTGCGGAGATCGGCCTGGATGTTCTGGGCGAGTTCCTGGAATACCGTCGAGGTGGTGCGGCCGCAGCCGGGGCAAGCCGCGACGATCGGCACGAACTGGCGGAAGCCCATCGTCTGCAGCAGTTCCTGCGACACCTGCACCTCGCGCGTGCGGTCGCCGTTCGGCTCCGGCGTCAGCGAGATGCGGATCGTGTCGCCGATGCCTTGCTGCAGCAGGATGCCCATGGCAGCGGACGAGGCGACGATGCCCTTCGTGCCCATGCCGGCCTCGGTGAGGCCGAGATGCAGCGCATGGTTGGAGCGGGTGGCGAGCTCGGTGTAGACGGCGATCAGGTCCTGTACGCCGCTCACCTTGGCCGACAGGATGATCTTGTCGCGGCCAAGGCCAATCTCTTCGGCCATCTCTGCCGACAGGATCGCCGACTGCACGATCGCCTCGCGGGTGACCTCCTGCGCGGTGAGCGGAAAGCCTTGCGCCTGGTTCTCGTCCATCAGCCGCGTCAGCAGTTCCTGGTCGAGCGAGCCCCAGTTGACGCCGATGCGCACCGGCTTGTCGTATTTGATCGCCATCTCGACGATCGCGGCGAACTGCCGGTCCTTCTTGTCCTTGAAGCCGACATTGCCGGGATTGATGCGGTATTTCGCC
>NZ_RZSG01000987.1:0-1952 GCF_003997725.1 Mesorhizobium sp. M4A.F.Ca.ET.050.02.1.1 | reverse complement strand
GCGCCTTGGTGGCGGCGCCATCGGCCAGCAACCGGGAGCGGTTGCTCTCGTCGAGCAGGTCGATCTTGTTCCAGACCTCGATGACGCGCTTGGCGTCACTGGCATCGACGCCAAGATCGGCAAGGATGCGCTCGACATCCTCGGCCTGCGCCGCCGTATCGGGGTCTGAGATGTCGCGCAGGTGGATGACGAGGTCGGCTTCGACCACCTCTTCCAGCGTCGCCCGGAAGGCGGCAACAAGATGCGTCGGCAGGTCCGAGATGAAGCCGACCGTATCGGACAGGATGATGGGTGTGCCATGTGGCAGGCGCACGCGGCGCAGCGTCGGGTCAAGCGTGGCGAACAGCATGTCCTCGGCCAGCACCCCTGCCCCAGTCAGCTTGTTGAACAGCGTCGACTTGCCGGCATTGGTGTAGCCGACGATCGCCACAACCGGGAACGGCACCTTCTTGCGCTTGGCACGGTGCAGGTCGCGGGTGCGGCGCACAGTTTCCAGCTCATGCTTCAGCTTGATGATCTTTTCCTGCAACTGCCGCCGGTCGGATTCGATCTGCGTTTCGCCGGGACCGCCGAGGAAGCCGGCGCCGCCGCGCTGGCGCTCAAGGTGGGTCCAGCTCCGCACCAGGCGGCCCTTCTGGTAGTTGAGATGCGCAAGCTCGACCTGCAGCGTGCCTTCCTTGGTGCGCGCGCGCTCGCCGAAGATCTCCAGGATCAGCCCGGTGCGGTCGAGCACCTTGGCGTTGAATTCCTTTTCGAGATTGCGTTGCTGCACCGGCGTCAGCGGATGGTCGACGATGACCAGTTCCGCGTGGCGCTCCTTCACGATATGGGCGAATTCCGCCACCTTGCCGCTGCCGAGCAAGGTGGCCGGGCGCGGATCGGTGACGGTCACCACCGCGCTATGGACCGGATCGAGGTCGATGGCGCCGGCGAGGCCGACCGCTTCATCGTGGCGGGCCTCCGCGGAACGCGTCAGACGCGGCCGATTGGTCTCGTCCTCGCCTCGCGGCTGGCGGGTAAGCACGGGCACAATAACAATGGCCCGGGTCGGAGCTTTGTCTTCCGGCCTCAGCTGATGTGATGGTTTCCCGCGGACGCTGCGGTCCGCGTCTTTCTCACGTGCCAATCAGGCGCCCTGGCCTTCCTCGCCATCGAACATCTGAACCGGCTGGCTCGGCATGATCGTGGAAATGGCGTGCTTGTAAACGAGCTGGGAATGGCCGTCACGCCGCAACAACACACAAAAATTGTCGAACGAGGTGACCACGCCAGTCAGCTTCACGCCGTTGATGAGGAAGATGGTGAGTGGATTTTTGCTCTTGCGAACTGAATTCAGGAACAGGTCCTGAAGGTTTTGCGATCGTTCCGCCATTGTTCTTGTCTTTCGCCGATCCCCTTCGGTTTGCAGCCAATGCGCCAATTTATCCGGCACATGTCAAGCGCGCAAACACCCTCTTGCCGTCAATAACGACAAGCAGAACGAGATATATTGATTTTCATTCCATCTTTGCGGTTATCAGGCCGGACTTTTTTCCGCAACGTCAAAAAAGGCCTGGCGCAACGAAAGTGTCATGGAACCGGGGTGGCCATTGGCCACCGGAGCACCGTCGATTGCCACGATCGGCATGGCAATCGTGGTCGCGGAACTGATGAAGGCCTCGCGCGCCGCCTTGGCCTCGGCGACCGAAAACTTGCGCTCCTCGATCGTCAGGCCGAGTTTGGCGGCAACGTCGAACAGCGTCGTGCGGGTGATGCCGCGCAGGATCCCGTGCTCGGCCGGCCGCGTCACCAGCACGCCGTCCCTGGTGACGATCCAGGCGTTGGAGGAGCCGCCCTCGGTGACCATGCCGTCGGTGTCGACGAACCACGCCTCCTGGGCGCCGGCTTCCTTGGCCTTCTGCTTGGCCAGCACGTTGGGCAGCAGGCCCGTGCTCTTGATATCGACCCTGTCC
>NZ_RZSG01000986.1:0-1955 GCF_003997725.1 Mesorhizobium sp. M4A.F.Ca.ET.050.02.1.1 | reverse complement strand
GCCACCGCCGCCGATTGCAGCCAGTAGATGCCGATCGGCTTCTTGTAGCGCGTAACATCCTGCAGGCGGATATCGACATAGTCGCCGGTCTCGACCATCTGCTTGGTCGCCTGGACGAAGCGGGACTCGTCACGGTCGATCGGAGGAAGGCTGGCGAGACCGCTGAAGGTCATCAGCAGGCTGAACAGAAAGAGGATGACGTAGTTCCTGTTCATCGCGGGAGCTTCCGGATCTCGATTGCGGGATGGTGCCCCGTCGCGGCGCCTGGGCACTGCCCTTTGCGCGGCGCCTCATTACGCCAGCCGCAACCACGAGGCAAGGATACGCAACGTCATCCGCGCGCGACGCAAAACCGGATTCCACTTTTGCTGATCGCTGGTCATTGCTTGGTGGGCGATCGGACGCAAAACCGGATTCCACTTTTGCTGATCGCCCACTGGTGCTAAACGCCCGCCTTCATGTCACGCTTGGCCCGGCGGCCGGGCGATCTTCGGGAAAGAAAAAATGTCCGCCTACAAATCCGATTTCCTGCGCGTCATGAGCGAGCGCGGCTTCATCCACCAGATCTCGGACGAAACCGGCCTCGACCAGCTTTTCGCCAAGGAAATCGTCACCGCCTATATCGGCTTCGATGCGACGGCGAAGAGCCTCCATGCGGGATCACTGATCCAAATCATGATGCTGCATTGGCTGCAGCGGACCGGCCACCGGCCGATCGCGCTGATGGGCGGCGGCACCTCGATGATCGGCGATCCCTCGTTCAAGGACGAGGCGCGCAAGCTTTTGACGCCGCAGGACATCGAGGACAATCTGGCTGGCATTCGCCGCAACTTCGCGCCCTACCTCAAATTCGGCAGCGGCGCCGGCGACGCCGTCATGATCAACAACGCCGATTGGCTGATGGAGATCAACTACGTCAACTTCCTGCGTGATGTCGGCCGGCATTTTTCGGTCAATCGGATGCTCGCCTTCGATTCCGTCAAGCTGCGCCTCGACCGCGAGCAGTCGCTGTCGTTCCTCGAATTCAACTACATGATCCTGCAGGCCTACGACTTCGTCGAGCTCCACAAGCGGCTCGGCTGTCGGCTGCAGATGGGCGGCTCCGACCAGTGGGGCAACATCGTCAACGGCATTGATCTCGGCCACCGCATGGAGGGCGCGCAGCTCTACGCGATGACCACGCCGCTGCTCACCACCTCGTCGGGCGCCAAGATGGGCAAGTCTGCGTCGGGCGCGGTCTGGCTCGACGGCGACATGCTGTCGCCCTACGAATTCTGGCAGTACTGGCGCAACACCGAGGACGCAGATGTCAGCCGCTTCCTGAAACTCTATACGACGCTGCCGCTCGACGAGGTCGCGCGGCTCGAAAAGCTCGGCGGCGCGGAGATCAACGAGGCGAAGAAGATCCTCGCCACCGAGATCACCGCCATGCTGCATGGCCGCGAGGCTGCGGAAACGGCGAGCGAAACCGCGCGCAAGACCTTCGAGGAAGGCGCGCTCGCCGACACACTGCCCAGCGTCGAAGTCGGCAAGGCCGCGCTCGAAGCCGGCATCGGCATCCTCTCGCTGTTGGTCACCGCCGGGCTCGCCGCCTCCAATGGCGAGGCGCGGCGTCATGTCCAGGGCGGCGCCGTGCGCCTCAACGATCAGCCGGTCGCGGACGACCGCCGGACTGTGACGCTTCAGGATTTGAGTCCGGAAAACGTCGTAAAGCTTTCAGTTGGCAAGAAAAAACACGTCCTGGCGCGGCCGGTGTGACGGGCCACCTCAGCGGTATTCGAAGATCGACCTGAATATTCCGGGAGCGATTACCGACAGCGGGTTGATGTCGAGGCTCGGCTTGTTGGCATTGCCCCTCAGCCGGAAAGTGACGCCGATCAGGCCGCGATCCCGGCCGTTGCCGAGCAGCGGCCCGAACAGCGGCAGTTCGCCGAAGATGCGGTTCAGCCCATAGA
>NZ_RZSG01000985.1:0-1955 GCF_003997725.1 Mesorhizobium sp. M4A.F.Ca.ET.050.02.1.1 | reverse complement strand
TGCGTCCCCAGGTGTCCGCGAGTTGGCCCGAGACCAGATTGGCAAGCGCCTTGACCACGCCGAAGCTGACGATGAAGGAGACGACGAGTGTCGTCGAGGCGATGCCGAACTCTTCCGACCCGATGAGCGGCACGACTGTTCGTTCGAGCCCGACCATGCCACCGACGAAGGCGTTCACCAGCATGAGCAGGGCAAACTGCCGCCAGTTTTCCTTGAGCCCAAGCCTGACAGTCGAGCCTGGCGAGACTGATGCCCCCTCGTTCATTGCTCAGGCCGCGGCGGCGGCGAGACCCGCGTTGGCGGCACGGTTGCGCGCCGCCTCCGGCGGCGGGGGCGGTATGTCCGCGATCATCGTGGCGACGAAAGTGTCCTCGTCATCAATGCGGAACGCCTTATTGAAGCGCTTCTCGAAGCCAATCGTCGATGTCGGCTTGCCGCTGAGCGAGCGCCCGCAGACCGAGCCGGAGTAGGCGCCGGGCAGCACTTCGACGTGATCCGGCAGTTGCTTGAGGCGGCGCACGCTCGAAAACAGCGTCCGCGCGCCGTCCTCGGCACTGGTTGCAAGTTCGGTTCGTCCGAGATCGCCAACCATGAGAGTGTGGCCCGTCAGCACGAACCATGGCTCGGCCGCGCGTGTCCTGTCCGTGACCAGGAGCGAGATGTGCTCCGGCGTGTGCCCTGGCGTGTGCATGACGGTCATGGTCACGTTGCCGAGCTCGACTACCTCGCCGTCCTTGGCGCGTCGAAATGGGAAACCGGCTTCCGCGCCCTCGAACAGCATGTATTCCGCGCCGGAGGCTGCGGCGAGCGTCCGCCCGGCGGAAATGTGGTCGGCGTGGATGTGCGTATCGACCACATAGAGAATGCGCATGCCGGTCGCCTCGGCAACTCGAAGATAGGGCGCGATATCGCCTACCGGATCGACGACGGCGGCTGCCGACTTGCCTCCGCATCCGAACAGGTAGGATGCAGCGACGGGATCGGAATGGAGGAACTGACGGAGGATCATGACTCTTGCACTCCCTGCCTCGCCCGAGATAACATTCAATTATTCTGCTGAATGTTCCATCGAGAAGAATGCATGTCAAGCATCGGACCAAAACAGGCGGTTTTCGCCAGCCTTGCCGAAGTGGCTCAAGCTCTCGGGCATGCGCACCGGCTGGAGTTGCTGGAGCACCTCGCTCAGGGTGAACGGAATGTCGAGGGGCTTGCGGCACGGGCGGGCCTCAGCTTTGCCAACGCCTCGCGCCACCTTCAGATCCTCCGGCGCGCGCACCTTGTCGAGGCGCGGCGGCACGGCAAGCATGTGCTTTACCGTCTTGCCGGAGATACCCAGGTGGTTGAGTTGATGAAGGCCTTGGGGCGCGTGGGCGAGCGGAACGTCGCCGAGGTCAATCGCGTCATGGCCGACTACTTCCACGCACGCGACGCGCTGGAGGCTGTGTCGCGCGAAGACCTTGTCTCAAGACTGCATGACGGTCTTGTCACGGTTCTCGACGTCCGGTCGGAGGACGAATTTGCGCTTGGACATCTTCCGGGGGCGCTCAACATTCCGCTCGCTGACCTTGAACGCCGGCTGGCGGAGCTTCCCGCCAACCGGGAGGTCATCGCCTATTGCCGCGGTCCTTATTGCGTTCTGTCCTTCGAGGCTGTCGCGTCATTGCGGGCGCGAGGGTATGTCGTTCATCGGCTCGAGGACGGCTACCCCGAATGGAAGGCTGCGGGCCTTCCGGTTGAGGCGACGGCCTAAGGTGGCCTCGCACCCTTGGGCCTTGCCCGGGACGGTTACGCCGGGATGGGCGCGGAATATTTGGCCTTCAGCCATGTGTTCGACGGTCCGCTGCTGTAGTGGCTGTCGGCGCGCTTCGAGACGATGCCTTCGAGCCCCATCTTCTCGGTGGCGCGGATGATCGCCAGCGCACTGCCCGCGAAATGCTCGCTGTACCGGATCTTGC
>NZ_RZSG01000984.1:0-1957 GCF_003997725.1 Mesorhizobium sp. M4A.F.Ca.ET.050.02.1.1 | reverse complement strand
TGAGACCGAGGAGGGGCGCCGCCCCTCATCCGCCCTTCGGGCACCTTCTCCCCGTGAACGGGGAGAAGGTGAAGACATCGCCATCATCGGCGGCGGTATCATCGGCATCTGCGCCGCCACCTATCTCGCCGAGGCCGGGCGCAACGTCACGATCTTCGATCGGACGGGCATCTGCGAGGAAACGAGCTCGGGCAATGCCGCCGCCTTCGCCTTCACCGACGTGCTGCCGCTGGCGCACAAGGGCATGATCCGGCAATTGCCGAAATGGCTTGCCGATCCGCTCGGCCCGCTCAGCATCCCGCCGGCCTATCTGCCGAAGCTGCTGCCATGGTTGGTCCGCTTTTGGCGCGCCGGGCGCGGCGACCGCTACGAGACGAGCCTCGCCGCACAGGCCGCGATGATGAGGCTTGCCGAAGCGGAGTGGATGGGTCTGCTCGACCGCTCTGGCACGAGGCCAATGCTACGCGAGGACGGCTCGCTGGAACTCTACGAGAGCGAGGCCGAGTTCCACGCCTCGCTGTCCGGCTGGGCGGCGCGTGAGCGCTACGGCATCGGCTTCAGCCATGTCGACGGTGCGGATCTCGCTGCGCTGCAGCCCGGCCTTTCGCCGCGCTTCATCAAGGGCACCTTCGTGCCGGGCTGGAAAACGGTCGCCGACCCCAGGCTGCTCGGCAAGGCGGTCTGGGCCCATGCCGAACGGCTTGGCGCCCGCTTCGGGCACGCACGCGTCGAGCGGATCGAGGCCGGAGCGGATGGCGCGACGATCGTGCTTGCCGACGGCACGACCCGGAGGGCAAACCAACTCGTCATCGCCGCGGGCGCATGGTCGCATCTTTTGGCCAGGGACGTCGGCGAGCACATCCCGCTGGAGACCGAGCGCGGCTACAACACGACGCTCCCCGTGTCGGCCTTCGACGTGAAGCGGCAGCTGATCTTCTCCGGGCACGGCTTCGTCATCACGCCGCTGGAAACGGGCGTGCGCGTCGGCGGCGCCGTCGAACTCGGCGGCATCGAGCGCCCGCCCAATTTCGCGCGGTCGAAGGCCATGCTGGAAAAGGCCAGGCGTTTCCTGCCGGGGCTCGATCCGTCCGGCGGGCGCGAATGGATGGGGTATCGCCCATCGCTGCCGGATTCGCTGCCCGTCATCGGCCGGGCGCGCGCGCCGAACATTTTCTACGCTTTCGGTCACGGCCACCTCGGCCTGACGCAGGCAGCGGCAACCGGGCGCTTGATCCGCGATCTCGTTCTCGGTCAGACTCCGCCCGTCGATCTCGCCCCCTTCGGCCCGCAGCGGTTTTGAACAGTCTTCTTGTCTTGACGCAATTCCGGACGGAAGGTTACGGCGAAGGCGCCGAACTTAACCGCTTCACACTTTTCCTGAAATTGCTCTAGGAAGCATCATGGCCAAAAAAACCTTCACCTGCATCGACGGCCATACCTGCGGCAATCCGGTCAGGCTGGTCGCCGGCGGCGGTCCGTTGCTCGAGGGCAAGACGATGATGGAGCGGCGGGCGCATTTCCTCGCCGAATATGACTGGATCCGCACCGGGCTGATGTTCGAGCCGCGCGGCCATGATGTGATGTCGGGCTCCATCCTCTACCCGCCGACGCGCGAGGACTGCGACATCGCCATCCTGTTCATCGAGACCTCGGGTTGCCTGCCGATGTGCGGCCACGGCACCATCGGCACCGTCACAATGGCGATCGAGCATGGGCTGGTGACGCCGAAGACACCGGGCGTGCTGCGGTTGGACACGCCGGCCGGCCTGGTCGTCGCGGAGTACAAACAGGTCGGCGAGTATGTCGAGGAGGTGCGCATCACCAACGTGCCGTCCTTCCTCTACGCGGAAGGCCTGACGGTCGAATGCCCCGGCCTCGGCGAGATCAGCGTCGACGTCGCCTATGGCGGCAATTTCTACGCCATCGTCGAGCCGCAGGCGAACTATCGCGACATGGC
>NZ_RZSG01000983.1:0-1960 GCF_003997725.1 Mesorhizobium sp. M4A.F.Ca.ET.050.02.1.1 | reverse complement strand
CGCCAGCCGCAACAGCGCGACCTACGGCGAAAGCCTGTTCGGCGTGCTGCCGCTGCTGGCGACCGATCCGGATACGCGCACCAGCCAGGGCGATGTGCTCAACGAGTTCATCTACACGCCCGGACAGGTGCAGACCGAGACGATCAATGTCGGCGGCAAGATGAAGAAGGCGGTCGACCTGACGCCATACAATCTGACGCCAAATGCGCAGGGCGGCGACAATCCGCTGTTCGACGCCAATGTCGTCGACGACATCATTTTCGGCGGCCTGGGTGACGACTTCATCCATGGCGGTTCCGGCGACGATGCGGTCGGCGGCGGCGAGGCCCTGCCGGAGTCCTACACGCAGCGCTTCGACGCGGCGGGCAATGTCGTGGGCATCGTGCGCACCGACTTCTCGCGGCCGTGGAATCCTGGCGACGTATTGAAGTTTGGTCCTGACAGCGATCCGTGGAACGCACCGAAGCCGGTGCAGAGCCGGCTCGGCGAGTTCTTCCTCTACGACGAGTACGATCCACGCCGGACGATCATGTTCAACGCCGATGGTTCGGTATGGAAGGCCGGCACGCCGCCTATCGCGCGCCAGTATTTCCTCAACCTCGTCGACAATGAAGGACCGCTGGTCAACGGCGCGATCGCTTTTGCGCCGAACGGCACGCCGACGGCGTTTGCGCAGCGCAACACCGACGGCAACGATGCGGTCTTTGGTGACCTGGGCAATGACTGGATCGTTGGCGGTACCGGCCGCGACCACATCTATGGCGGCTGGGGCAACGACCTCATGAACGCCGATGATGTACTCTCGACCAACAACTGGCTGAACGACCAGCCAGAGACGCATCCAATGTATGAGGACCGCGTTTTCGGCGGGGCAGGGCTCGACATCCTGATCGGCAACACCGGTGGCGACCGCCTGATTGATTGGGTCGGCGAGTTCAACAGCTACCTGGTGCCGTTCGCACCGTTCGGTATCGCGACGGTAAGCCGGCAGGTGCCGCCGCAACTGTTCGACTTCCTTTATGCGCAGGCATTCAGCGACGGTGTCGACATCACCCGCACCGCCGACACTGGCAGCATCAACGGGGACGACAAGTACAGCCACGTCCATATGTTCATGGGCGGCGTGGAAGGCGAAATCGGCCTGATCACCCAGAAGGATCATGGCTTCTGGCAGGATCAGACCGGCGGTCCGACGGATCCCCAGGCGGGCAACATCCCCGGCGGCAAGCGCGACGTGTTGCGCACGGCCGACTTCAATGATGGCAACGCCAAGGTCGTGGCGGTTGACGAGGGCAATTTCGCCGTCACCAGCGGTAAGCTCACCGTTCAGTCGGCGAGCACTTGGGACCAGGCAGCCGCGGTTCTCTATCTCGACGCCTATACGCCGATCTACTACGAGATCGCGGCGACCTTGACGACCGATAAGCCGACGGCCGGCTGGAAAGCCAACTCCTACATCATCTTCGACTACTACTCGCCGACAGATTTCAAATATGCCGGCATCAACATCTCGAACGACCAGATCGAGATGGGCTACCGCGACGCCAGCGGCTGGCATCAGTTGGTCAAGTCCAACAAGCCGGTGCAGCTCAAGGCAAACCAGGCTTACGATGTCCTGCTCGCGGTCAACGGCACGAACGCGACTTTGACCGTGGCTGGCGTGAATTGGTTCAGCTACACCTTCGCGCCGCGCATCCTCGAGGGCCAGCCGGTGGCGCTGAACAAGGGCCTCGTCGGTGTCGGCAACAGCGGCTCGAAGGGTACGGTGGACAACTTCCGTGTCCAGGTCTTGCCGCCCCAGATCACGCTCGACTACGCAGCCGAGTTCGACGCGCCGCCGACCTATCCGATGTCGAAGACCGCAGCTCAAGGCTGGACGCTCTCGGGCGGCAGGCTGAACGCGGCGGCCGGCGCCGGCCGCCGCGTTCAGCCTGCCGCCCGAGAGCGTCCAGCCTTGAGC
>NZ_RZSG01000982.1:0-1968 GCF_003997725.1 Mesorhizobium sp. M4A.F.Ca.ET.050.02.1.1 | reverse complement strand
GAGATTGACCGGCGCTGCCGGGATCGCCGTCGTCATGATGTTTGCCGATATGGTCGACGCGGTTGCCCCGTTCGCCTCCTTCGTGGGCGACGCACAGGCGAAAGTTGGCCGTCCGCTCACGCCTGGCAGCGTCGCAGGGGTCGCAAGGCGTACCACACGCAGAACAATCCGCCGTACGACTATCTACGTGACCAGGCTCCCCGCAGCGTGCGTGAAGACCACGATCGACGGCACAGTGCTGTGGCACTGTGGCAGCAGGTACTATCAGCCCTACGGCGGACGCTACGTCGTCGTCCACATAAATTGAGCGGAAGTGACGTCCGGTCCTGAAGAGGCGATGGAACTTGCACCTGCCACTCCCTCACGCTAGCAAGAGGTCCCTTTCTCAGCGAGCCTCTTGCCATGCGCCTGCGCCCTCCCCTTACGCCGATCATCGCCGCGCTTCCCTCGACGGTGCCGTTTGTCGGTCCGGAGGCGCAGGAGCGCGACCGCGGGCACGCCTTCCGCGCGCGCATCGGCGCCAACGAGAGCAGCTTCGGGCCCTCGCCGCGTGTCATTGCCCGCATGACTGCGATCGCCGGCGACATGTGGATGTATTGCGACCCCGACAATTTTGACCTCAAGCAGGCCGCGGCCGCGCATCTCGGCGTCGGCGCCGACAATGTGGTGGTCGGCGAAGGCATAGACGGGCTGCTCAGCCTGGTGGCGCGTATGTTTGTGGCGCCGGGCGACGCGGTGGTGACCTCGCTCGGCGCCTACCCGACCTTCAACTTCCATGTGGCCGGCGTCGGCGGAAGGCTGGTCGCGGTGCCTTACGAGAATGACCGGGAAAGCCTGGACGCCCTGCTCGCGGCGGTGGTCAGGGAAAAGGCGCCGCTGGTCTACCTTTCCAACCCCGACAATCCGATGGGCAGTTGGTGGGAGGCTGCAGAGATCATTCGCTTCATCGAGGCGCTGCCCGAGACCACCATGCTTGTGCTCGACGAGGCCTATGGCGAGCTTGGGCCAGCCTCGGCGCTGCCGCCGATCGACGTGTCCCGCCCGAACGTCATCCGCATGCGCACCTTCTCAAAGGCCTATGGGTTGGCCGGCATACGTTGCGGCTACGCGGTGGCCGAGCCGCAGGTGATCCGCGATTTCGAGAAGATCCGCAATCATTACGGCGTCAGCCGCATGGCGCAGATCGCCGGTGTCGAAGCGCTGGCCGACCAGGCCTTCCTGGAAAGCGTGGTGGCGCGCGTCGCCGCCGGCCGGCGGCGCATTGCCGCAATTGCCGAGACCAACGGGCTGAGGCCCCTGCCCTCGGCGACCAACTTCGTCACCATAGACTGTGGCAGTGACGGCGCCTTCGCGATGAAGGTGCTGCAAGGACTTTTGTCGCGCGACGTGTTCATCCGCAAACCGATGGCGCCGAAGCTCGACCGCTGCATAAGGGTCAGCGTCGGACTTGATCACGAGCTCGACATCTTCGCCGAAGAACTGCCCGGCGCGCTGGCTGCGGCGCGGGGGAACTGACAGCGGCGCGGCGCCGCTGGTCCAGGCACCGAGCCGAGCTCCAACAAATCGATAGCAATACCCCCTCAAGCCGGTTGCTTTCGCTCGATTCCGCGCCAGACTCTGTGCAGGGAGCGAGTCATGGCCAACCAGCAAAGGGCAGTGCGGGCCAGCGTTCATGGCAGGGTGCAAGGCGTCAGCTACAGGGTCTGGACGCGGAGCGAAGCCGTGCGGCTCGGGCTCACCGGCTGGGTGCGCAACGAGAGCGACGGCACGGTGACGGCCATGCTCGCGGGAACCGACGCTGCCGTTTCGACAATGATCGACCGTTTGTGGCAAGGGCCAAGGGGTGCCGTGGTCTTGAAGGTCGAGATCGAGCAAATGGAACCGCACAGCCCACCCGTTGACTTCCGGATAATCGCCTAGTCGCCCCTTGAATTAATTGAACGTTTGTTTTATTAATAGAGTAAGGAG
>NZ_RZSG01000981.1:0-1969 GCF_003997725.1 Mesorhizobium sp. M4A.F.Ca.ET.050.02.1.1 | reverse complement strand
GAGCGCCGGCAATGGCAGGCCGAGGCCGGCGAAATAGCTGGTCGTGCCGGAAATATTGGCCAGCGCGTGGAAGCCGGACGGGACGAAGAGGGCGGCAAGCAGCAGGCGGGACAATAGAAGCAGCGCATTGCGGGGCATCGTCACCTCCCGAGAGCAATTCCAGGAAAAGTGTGTAACGGTTTTCCGTCCGGAATTGCGTCAGAGCAAAGAGCGAAAGCCGGCCACTGGCCAAGCCTAGATTGCGCCCCAGTCTAGCAGAGTCGCAGACCTGGCGCGTCTGCACAGTTCGACAACGAAAAAGCGGCGCGGAAAATTCCGCGCCGCCCAGGTCTGCGCTTGCGAGGGAAGGCTTAGCCGCGCTTGGCGTCGATCGAGTAGGCGCCGGCGCCAGACGAAGCCAGCACGATGAAGCCGCCGGCGATGGCGAGGTTCTTGAGGAACTGGATCATCTGCATCTGGTCGGCCCAACCGGTGTGGGCGACCAGCCCGGTGGCAACCGTGAAGATCGCCAGCACCCAGGCAACGATGCGGGTCTGGAAGCCGACGAGGACGGCGAGGCCGCCGAGCAGCTCGATGAGGCCGACGAGGACGGCGGTCACGGTCGGCAGCGGCAGGCCGAGGCTGCCAAAATAGCCTGCAGTGCCAGCAATCGCGGTGAGCTTGCCGAAGCCGGAAAGCAGGAAAATGACGGCCAGCAGGATGCGGCCGAGCAGGATCGTGACAGAACTGTTGGACGTGGTGCCGGAACCGGCGACGGAAGTGTTGATGGACATGGGGCTCTCTCCGGGAGGATTGGAATGACACCCCAGATAGAGCAGGCAAACTGTTCACCAAAGATGCTGATCTGACGACGGATTGTTCACCCGGTTACGCCAGTGATACTAGCTTACCCCCGGATGCGTCATATCCTCCGGCCTGACCAGACGGTCGTAGTCGGCCTCGCTGACCAGACCCGTCGCCAGCGCTTCCTCGCGCAAGGTCGTGCCCTTCTTGTGCGCCGTCTTGGCGATCTTGGCGGCGTTGTCGTAACCGATGGTCGGCGCCAGCGCCGTGACCAGCATCAGCGAGCGGTCGAGCGCTGCCTTGATGTTGTCCTCGCGCGCCTCGATGCCGACCACGCAATTGTCGGTGAAGGAGACCGAGGCGTCGGCGAGCAGCTGCACCGACTGCAGGAAATTATAGGCCATCAGCGGGTTGTAGACATTGAGCTCGAAATGGCCCTGACTGCCGGCGAAGGTCAGCGCAGCATTGTTGCCGAACACCTGCACGCAGACCTGCGTCAGCGCTTCGCACTGGGTCGGGTTGACCTTGCCGGGCATGATCGAGGAGCCCGGCTCGTTTTCCGGCAGCGAGAGCTCGCCGAGGCCGGAGCGCGGGCCGGAGCCGAGGAAGCGGATGTCGTTGGCGATCTTGAAGAGTGCCGCCGCCGCGGCGTTGATCGCGCCATGCGAGAACACCATGGAATCATGGGCGGCCAGCGCCTCGAACTTGTTCGGCGCGGTGACGAAGGCGATGCCGGTGATGGCGGCGATGCGGTCCGCCACCTTTTCGGCGAAGCCGACCGGCGCGTTGAGGCCGGTGCCGACCGCGGTGCCGCCCTGCGCCAGCTCCTGCAGGCCGGGCAGCGTCATCTCTATGCGCTTGATCGAGGAGGCGACCTGCGCGGCATAGCCGGAGAATTCCTGGCCCAGCGTCAGCGGGGTGGCGTCCTGCGTATGCGTGCGGCCGATCTTGATGATATGCGCGAACGCCTGGCTCTTGGCCTCCAGCGCCTTGTGCAGGTGCTTCAGCGCCGGCAGCAAATCGTGCACGATGCGCTCGGCGCAGGCGATGTGCATGGCCGTCGGATAGGTGTCGTTCGACGACTGGCTCATATTGACGTGGTCGTTCGGATGCACCGGCTTCTTCGAGCCCATGACGCCGCCGAGCAGCTCGATCGCCCTGTTGGAGATCACCTCATTGTCGTTCA
>NZ_RZSG01000980.1:0-1979 GCF_003997725.1 Mesorhizobium sp. M4A.F.Ca.ET.050.02.1.1 | reverse complement strand
GCAGGAAGTCGCCGCGGGCCGCTTCCGCAGTGATCTCTATTACCGAATTGGCGCGGTCTCGATCACGGTGCCGCCGCTGCGTGAGCGCGGCGAGGATGTGCTTCTGCTGGTCGAGCATTTCAACCGCAGGATCGCCGCAGCCTCAGGCGAGGAGCCGCTGGAATTCTCGCACGAAGCGCTTGCCGCGCTGCTCGCCTATCGTTGGCCGGGCAATGTGCGCGAGCTGAAGAACCTTGTCGGACGTCTGCATGTCCTGGCGCGCGGCCGAGATATTGGACTTCACGATCTGCCCGCGGAGATCACGGCCCCCGCATCCGGACAGAGCGCGAAGTCGAGCGACACTGCGGTCATCTCGCCGGAGGTGCCTGAAGGCACGCTCGCCGAGGCGGAACGGCAGGCGTTGAAAAATGCGCTTGCCGTGGAGAATGGCAATCTTAGCCGGGTCGCGCAGCGGCTCGGCATCTCGCGGCCAACACTCTATCGCAAGCTCGAGCAATACGGCATCCGGCGCGAGTTCGTTTGACGAGCGGAAAAGGGAACCCATGCCATTCATGCTATGGGTTTGGGAGGATTTCAGCCAAAAGGGAGCCGCAGGCGGCAGTCGGTCAGGCCGGCTGCGACACCGTTTCGCCGGCTCCGATCACACCAGCGCGCTCCGCCAGCCCGGCTGCGGCGGCGCCAAGACAAGGGGCCACAATATAGAGCCAGAGCTGCGACAGCGCGGTTCCACCGGCGAACAAAGCAGGCCCGAGCGAGCGGGCCGGATTGACCGAGGATCCTGACACAGCAATGCCGGCGAGGTGGATCACGACCAGCGTCAGTCCGATCGCCAGGCCTGCCAGAGCGCCCGCGCCGCCTTCGGCTGTGGCACGCAGAATGACGAGCACAAACAGGAATGTTGCGACTGCTTCGAACAGGAACGCCGAAGTCGCCGAATACGCCGACCAGCCGTTCTGGGCAAAACCATTCGCGGCGACGTCATAGCCGCCACCCTTCCCCTGGACGATCACGTAGAGCACGGCCGACGCGACGATCGCTCCCAGACATTGCGCGACGACATAGCCGACAAGGTCATTGGATTTCATCCGGCCGGAAACGAAGACGCCGAGGCTCACCGCCGGATTGAGATGCGCGCCTGAAATCGGCCCGATCGAATAGGCCATCGCCACCACCGACAGGCCGAATGCCAGGGCGACTCCGAGCAGGCCGACCTCGGAGCGCATGAACAGAACCGTCGCGCAGCCGACGAAGACCAACGCGAAGGTGCCGACGAATTCACAGATGCACTTGTTCATTAATTCCTCTCCTTGCAGATGACAGATCGGAAACCGACGCGGTCGTTTGGCGTGGATCCGGTCCAGATGGTTCAGGGAACGATGACGCCGCGGCCGGTGAAGCGCCGGTTCTTGAAGTCGTCGAGCGCGGTGTTGATGCTGGCGAGGTTGTACTCGGTGTAGTGCATCTTCACCTTGCCGTCGGCGTTGAGCTCCATCAGTTCGACGAGCTCGGTGAAATTGCCGACCAGGCTGCCGCCGATGTTGATCTCCTCGATGACCAGATGCGCGGTCGGAACGTTGACCGCGCCGCCATAGCCGACGACGAAGAGCTGGCCGCCCTTGCGCACCATCTTCCAGCAGATGTTCTCGACGCCGAGTTCACCGACGAAATCGATGACGAGATGGGCGCCGCCGCCGGTGATCGCCTTTACCTCCTCGACAACGTTCGGCCCGCCGTCGAGGACGAAGTCGGCGCCAAGATCCTTGGCCAGCACACGCGCCGCCGGCTCGCGGTCGACGGCGATGATGCGGCAGCCCGAAATCGCGTGCAGCGACTGTAACGCGATGTGGCCGAGCCCGCCGATGCCGAGCAGCACACAGTAGCTTCCTGGGCGCAACAGCTTCGCCGCCCGTTTGGCGGCGCGGTAGGCGGTGATGCCGGCGTCGGCCAGCGGCGCCACCTCGATCGGCGTGACATTGGCG
>NZ_RZSG01000097.1:0-12247 GCF_003997725.1 Mesorhizobium sp. M4A.F.Ca.ET.050.02.1.1 | reverse complement strand
ATGCTGAGCGCCGCGCCCATCGCTGCGGCGCTCATCATGTGGGCGCGGGCAACAAGGCCCTCGCCGTTGGCGCAGGCTTTGGGCAGGTTCTCGAACACCAGCCGACTGCCTTCCACCGCGATGCCGTCGGCCATCGGATGATAGCCCGGCGCGCAATAGGCTTCGAGGCAGTGCGCCAGCGCATCCATGCCGGTGCCGGCGGTGATGAAGCCCGGCATGCCGACCGACAGCTCCGGATCGGCGATCACGATCGCCGGCAAAAGCTTCGGATGGAAGATGACCTTCTTGGTGTGCGTCTCCTCATTGGTGATGACGCCGGCGCGGCCGACTTCCGACCCGGTTCCGGCGGTGGTCGGCACCGCGATGATCGGCGCGATCGCGTCGGAATCGGCTCTCGTCCACCAGTCGCCGACATCCTCGAAGTCCCACACCGGCCGCGTCTGCCCTGCCTGGAAGGCGATCAGCTTGCCGAGGTCGAGCGCCGAGCCGCCGCCGAAGGCGATGACGCCGTCATGCTTGCCCTTCTTGAACACCGCGATGCCGGCGGTCAGGTTGGAATCGACCGGGTTCGGCTTGACCTCGGAAAACACGCCATACGGAACTTTGGCGTCGTCGAGAATCTTCAACGTCGAGGCGACGACCGGCAATTTCGCCAGCCCAGGATCGGTGACGAAGAGCGGCTGCTTGATGCCTGTGGCTGCCAACACGTCTGGCAGTTCCTTGATGCGGCCGGCGCCGAAGCGGACGGTGGTCGGGTAGTTCCATTTGGAGATGAGCTTGGACATTGCTTGTCTTTCGAAAAATCAGATCGCTTCGCGCAGGTGGTAGGATTTCGGCCGGGTCAGATTGTCGTAGCCGATCGCCGAAAGTGCTGCGCCCTTGCCGGTGTCCTTGACGCCGGTCCAGACCAGCGCCGGATCGAGATAGTCGCAGCGGTTCATGAACACGGTGCCGGTCTCGACGCGGTCGCCGATCGCCACCGCGCGTTCGGTGTCGCGCGTCCAGATAGATGCCGTCAGCCCGTAGGGACTGTCGTTCATCAGCGCGATGGCCTCCTCGTCGTTGCGCACTTTCATGATGCCGACGATCGGTCCGAAGCTCTCCTCGCGCATGACGCTCATCTGGTGGTCGACATTGGTCAGCACTTCCGGCGCCAGATAGGGCGAGCCTGCCTTGTCCTCGGCCACCTTCATGTTGACATGCGCGGTGGCGCCCTTGCGCAGCGCCTCGGCCTTCTGCTCGCGGATCAGGTCGGCGAAGCGCGCCTGCGCCATCGGCCCCAGCGTCGTCGCCTGTTCCAGCGGATTGCCGACGACATAGTTCCTGGTCTCGGCAATGAAGCCCTCGACGAACTCGTCATAGACCTTCTCGTGAACATAGACGCGCTCGATGCCGCAGCAGCACTGGCCGGAATTGAAGAAGGCGCCGTCGACCAGATTGGCGACCGCATGATCCATCTTGGCGTCGGGCAGCACATAGGCCGGATCCTTGCCGCCGAGCTCGAGGCCGAGGCTCATGAAAGTACCGGCCGCGGCTTTCTCGATGGCGCGACCGCCTGCGACCGAGCCGGTGAAGTTGACATGGTCGATCTTGCCGGAGCCGAGCAGCTTCTCGGTCTGGCCGTGGTTCATGACCAGGTTCTGGAACAGGCCCTTGGGCAGGCCAGCTTTGTCGAAGGCCTGTTGGAAGCGCTCGCCGACCAGAAGCGTCTGCGCCGCGTGCTTGAGGATGACCGCGCTGCCGGCCATCAGCGCCGGCACGATGGTGTTGACGGCGGTGAGATAGGGGTAGTTCCACGGCGCGATGACCATGACCACGCCGAGCGGCACCTTCCTCACATAGCGGCGGAAGCCGTCCTTCGGGTTGGAGGCCATCACCGGCTTCAGCGCCTGTTCGGCGATCTCGACCATGTAGTTGACGCGTTCCTTGACGCCGCCGAACTCGCCGCCATAGCGTACCGGGCGCCCCATCTGCCAGGCGATCTCCGGCACGATCTCGTCGCTCATGGCGACCAGCGCTTCCAGCATCGCCAGCATGTACTTGCCGCGCTCGACGACCGGTGTTTCGGCCCACTTCTCCTGCGCCGCCTTGGCGCGCTCGACCGCGGCGTTGATCGCCTGGTCCGTCGCGACCGGCCGCTCGGCATAGATCGAGCCGTCGATGGGGGATTTGAGTTTGACCGTTTCCAAGAAGGCGTCTCCAAAATCAACAAGGGACTGTTTTGACAAAGCCGGCCGCGCCATAAGCAAGGATGGCGCGATCGCGGGTAATGATTGCGAGGTTCTTCGAGCGGGCAGTGGCTATGATGATCCGGTCCGTCGGATCGTTGTGAACGGCGCCAGGCAGAAACGAGGACTCCACCAGAAGCTCGCTGTCGATCCCCTCGACGCTCGTCGCACCGGCTTGCACGAACCCTTCGAACCAACCGAGCGGCGACTTGATGAATGGAAGCCGGCCCTTCGACACAAGCATGCCGATTTCCCAAGCCGACATGACCGAAACGGCGATCACGTCGCCATTTTTTCGCGCACTGGTCACCTTATCAACCGCCGTCCTCGCGACCGGCTGGTCCGTCGACAGCCACAGCATGAAGCAAGTGTCCAGCAGCACTCCATCAGTCGTCATAGACTTTGCCCCAGTCCGGATCCGCGGGAGCGGTATAGTCGACGTCCGGAAGCAGCGTGAGCGTGCCGGCCATGCATCCAAACAACGGATCGGCGCCGCGTGGCGGCACGATATATTCCTCGTTCTCGCCGCTCATGTGCGGAGCATTATTGAAATCCACCTTGTCCTCGATGAAGCCGGGACGACGCCCCGAACTCCTTGCCTCGGTTAGCCCGCCTGCAGACTTGCCATATGCTTGACCACTTCCTTGCCGAGCATCTGCCTTAGAGCGTCGAAAGATCAGATTCTCGCCTGCGATGTTGACTGACTCCGTCTGGAATCCCGCAGCCAGCCATTCCTTTGTCATTGGATTGTTGCTGGGATTGTTGCTCCACCAGGCCGGATATTGCTTGGACGCCGGCAACTTCTCGCCAAGCAGCCTCTCGATGTCCTTGAACGACATCGGAATCCGTTCACGGGTCTGAGCCATGAGATACGTACGCAAAGGCGAATATTTTCCCATTTCGCGCTCCTTGAGCCTAACTGAGAAATTACAGCTTTAGTTAGGTTCAGTCAACGCGGATTACAGCTTTAGTACCGCTCGAACCCCCTGTGCAGTTCCCAATCCGTGATGCGGCGGTCGTATTCGAACTGCTCCCAGCGGGCCGTATGCACATAGTGTTCGACAACATCCTCGCCGAAGGCCTGCTTCAGCATCTTCGACTTCGACAGCGTCTCTGTCGCATCGCGCAGCGTCTTCGGGATCTCGGGCAGGCGCGAGGCCTGGTAGGCGTCGCCGACGAACGGCTTCTGCAGCTCCAGCTTCTCGTCGATGCCGGCAAGGCCGGATGCGATCAGCGCCGCGAAGGCGAGATAGGGGTTCAAATCGGCGCCGCCGATGCGGCACTCCATGCGGATGCCCTTGGTGCCCTCGCCGCACAGGCGGAAGCCGGCGGTGCGGTTGTCCTCGCTCCACATGATCTTGGTCGGCGCGAAGGTGCCGGCCTGGAAGCGCTTGTAGGAATTGATGTAGGGCGCCAGGAACCAGGTGAACTCCTTGGCGTATTTGAGCTGGCCCGCGGCCCATTGCTGGCCGAGCGTCGACAGCGTCCATTCGGCGTTTTTGTCGAAGAACAGCGGCGTCTTGCCGTCGGCGCTCCACAGCGAATTGTGGATGTGGCTGGAGTTGCCGGCGAGGCCGTAATTGTACTTGGCCATGAAGGAGATCGACTTGCCTTCGGAATCGGCGATCTCCTTGGCGCCGTTCTTCAGGATGACGTGGCGGTCGGCCATATCGAGCGCTTCCGCGTAGCGCACGTTGATCTCTTCCTGGCCCGGGCCCCATTCGCCCTTGGAGTTCTCGATCGGAATGCCGGCAGCTTCCATCTCGTTGCGCAGCCGGCGCATCACGCCTTCTTCCTTGGTGGTGATGCCGATCTGGTAGTCGCCGATGTAGGGCGAGGCCGAGTCGAGGCCCTGCCAGTGCTTCTTGCGGGCGGAATCGTAGGTCTCGTTGAACAGGTAGAATTCGAGCTCGGAGGCGAAGTAGCCGATATAGCCGCGATCCTTCAGCCGCTTGACCTGCTTCTTCAGGATGGCGCGCGGCGAATGCGCCAGATCTTCATGGTCGTGGTGATCGAGCACGTCGCAGATCACCAGCGCCGTCTTTTCCAGCCACGGCAGCCGCCGCAGCGTCGCCAGGTCCGGCTTCATGACGAAGTCGCCATAGCCCTTCGACCAGCTTGCCGCCTTGTAGCCCGGCACCGGCTCCATATCGATGTCGCAGGCCAGCAGATAGTTGCAGCCATGGGTCTCGCCATGCGCGGTATCGACGAAATACTGGGCCAGGAAGCGCTTTCCCGCGAGCCGGCCCTGCATGTCGACGATGCAGGCCAGCACCGTGTCGATCTCGCCATTGGAGACCGCTTTCTTCAATTGATCGAACGAGAAATTTCCGGCCATTCCTTTGGCACTCCAGCGCTTGGTCTTTTGAGAGGGGGAACGAAACCATGGCCGGCGCCAGGCCGGCCATGGCCATGGAAATAGACGTCAGTGGCCGGTCTCGCCGACCGCCTGTTCGGCTGCCTTGATCGCTGCCTGGCGCGCCGCGATGATGTCGCCAAGCGGCGGGCCCTGGAAGCGGTTGCGCTCGAAAGCGAACCACACGATCGCCGTCAGGATGAAGAAGCTTACGGTGATGTAGAGCGCCCAGTCGTTCGGCGGCTGGATGCCGATGACGAAGATCAGGATCATTGACAGAATGGAGAGAACGCCGAACAGCATGAAGATCCCACGTCCCATGTTCCACGGGCCCATCTTGTCCCACTTCGGCGTGCCCCAGGCCAACATGCCGAGCACGATCGGCACGGTGAAGGAGAGGAACAGGAAGATGACCGTGCAGGAAACCACGATGGTGTAGGCCGAGGTGCCGGCGACCGAAACCAGCGTCGAACCCCAGACGAACAGCACCGACAGGATCGACGCCGTCCAGATCGCCGCCACCGGTGTGCGATAGGTCGGGCTGACCTTGGCGAGTGCCGCCGAACCCGGCAGGCCGCCGTCGCGCGAGAAGGCGAAGATCATACGCGAAGCCGAGGTGACCGTCGCGAGACCGCAAAGCAGCTGCGCGACGAACACGACGAGGTAGACGAACTCCTTGATGCCGGGGCTGACACGCTGGTCGAAGGCCCAGAAGAACACGTTCCAGCCCTGCTTGGCGGCATCGTCCATGTTCGGGATCATCAGGATGAAGGCGGCCAGGAACAGGTAGCCGAAGACGGCCGACCAGATGACCGACATGACCATCGCGCGCGGCACGGAACTGGCCGCCTTGATGGTTTCCTCGGAGGTGTGCGCCGAGGCGTCGTAGCCGGTGATGGTGTAGATCGGCAGCAGCAGGCCGAGCGCGAACACCCAGGCGTTCGACACCGACGGCCAGACGCCGGCGCCGGCATCGCCCGAGTAGTTGTGGAAGGTGAAGAGACGGCTGACGTCCCAGGTCTCGGCGGCGGCAAGGCAGACGATCGCGATCAGGATCGAGCCAAAGAAGATGAGATAGCCGGAGAAGTCGGTGAGCTTCGCCGTCAGCTTGATGCCGAGATGGTTGATCAGTGCCTGGGCGCCGGTGATGATGATCAGGAAGATCATCTGGTTGGTCAGATTGCCTTCAATTCCCAGCGCCGGTCCGAAGGCGCCGACGAAGAAGGTCCAGGTGCCAACATTGATGGCGCCGAGCACAGTGATCAGGCCGAGCAGGTTGAGCCAGGCCGTCACCCAGCCGGTGCCGCGATTGCCGAGGATCGAACCCCAGTGGTAGAGGCCGCCGGCCGTCGGATAGGCCGAGCTGATCTGCGACATGGCGACAGCGAAGGTCAGCGACACGAAGCAGCCGACCAGCCAGCCGATGCCGATGCCGATGCCGCCGGCGCCGGAGGTGGCCTGCGCCAGCGAATTGATGCCGCCGGACAGGATGCAGATGATCGAGAACGAAACCGCGAAATTCGAAAAGCGGCTGAGGCGCCGCTCCAGTTCCTGGGCGTAGCCCATGCTGTGGAGGTGCTTTACGTCCTCCGCCTTATCAACTTCGGTATAACCCGGTGCTGTCATTTGAAG
Source organism: Mesorhizobium sp. M4A.F.Ca.ET.050.02.1.1 (assembly GCF_003997725.1). Taxonomy (NCBI): domain Bacteria; kingdom Pseudomonadati; phylum Pseudomonadota; class Alphaproteobacteria; order Hyphomicrobiales; family Phyllobacteriaceae; genus Mesorhizobium; species Mesorhizobium sp. M4A.F.Ca.ET.050.02.1.1. The sequence goes on along the minus strand of NZ_RZSG01000097.1, from coordinate 6,031 downwards.
TCCCCTTTAGTTCTTAGCTGGCCGATTGTACTGACTTTCCCACTGCGCGTTGTCGGGAGCCGCTGGCCTCCTCGGGCTCCAGATCAGAAAAAATGCCGGTGAGCAGATCCGCCCATTTCCGCTGCCCGGCCTCGCCGGAGATTTCGTCGTTGCGGATTTCGATCATCGCGCAGGCAAGGCCGCGCGAGCGCGCATGCCGTTCCAGCGTGAAATAGACGCGGTCGGCCGGCGAATAGGGTTCGTTGATGCCGACGGCGACGCCGGCGAGCCGCTTGAGCGCCGCGATCAGGGGCACCGCCAGCCGGCGGTCCTCGTCATGGATGATGCCGATATGCCAGGGCCGGCTCTTGCCCTTGTAGACCGGCGTGAAGGAATGCACCGACACGAGCCGCGTTTCCTGCCCACGCGCCAGCCGCTCGTCGATGATGCGCGCGATCGTGTCGTGGAACGGCCGCCACGACAGGTCGATGCGCCGGGCGCGCTGCTTGTCCGACAGACCGGCATTGCCGGGAATGACCGTGGTCTCGCTTATCGGCGGCACAAGGTCCGGCGCATCGAGCGGCCGGTTGCAGTCGATGACGAGGCGCGAGATGCGGGTTTCGATCAGCGTGGCGTCGAGCGCGGCGGCCATGCGATGGGCGACCGGCAGTGCGCCGGGATCCCAGGCGATGTGGCGGGAGAGGTCCTCCGCCGGCAGGCCGAGCGTGCCGAATTCGGCCGGCAGGAAGTTGGAGGCGTGGTCGCAAGTCAGAACAAACGGGCTCGCCCCGCCGGGGTTCGTTACCCCTACGGTTTCAGGCGATGCAGGGCTGGCGGGCCGTGCTGTCTCCATAGTCAGTCGTCCCCTGGGGAGCGCTGTATCGTATGTTACGTATTTTGTCTCATTGCGCCCGTGCGGATGATTTCATACAGTTTGTCCGGCTTTGTCAAACGCGATTTCGGGGAATAGCGTCGACCGGGCCAATAGGTGGGGGAAAACCATGATCTCCAGCATCGCCGAACTGATTTCCGACCGCATTGGCGCCATGCCGGCCGGCGAGCGGCGCGCGGCGCAGACGCTGATCGCCAACTATCCGATGATCGGGCTGAAGACGGTTGCCGAATTTTCGGCCGCAGCCGGCGTGTCCTCGCCGACGATCCTGCGTTTCGTCGCCCGCCTCGGCTTCCAGAACTATCCGGAATTCCAGTCGGCGCTGCAGGACGAACTGGCGGCGCAATTGCAGTCGCCGGCGTCGCGCACGCTCAACCCGGCCTCGCCCGGCGGCGGCGCGGTGTCGCCGATGCTGGAGGCGACGCTCGAGAACATGCGCGAGACCTTCAGGCACCTGTCTGAGAAGCAGCTTGCCGACATCGGGGCACTGCTCGCCGCCAGGCGCGGCAAGACCTTCCTGATCGGCGGCCGTTTCACCGATCCGTTGGCGCGCTACATGGCCGCGCACCTCGCCATCGTCCAGCCGGACGTCTACCACCTCGCCGGACAGGAAAGCATCTGGCGCGACCGGCTGATCGACATGGGCAAGCGCGACGTGCTGGTGATCTTCGACATCAGGCGCTACCAGGACAGTCTGGTGCGCTTTGCCGAGACCGCGCATCAGCGCGGCGTTCAGATCGTGCTGTTCACCGATCAATGGCTGTCGCCGATCGCCCGCTTCGCCCGCCATGTCATCGCCGGACGCACCGCTGTGCCCTCGGCCTGGGATTCCTCGGCCGCCCTCTTCGTCGTCGCCGAGACGCTGATCGGCGCCGTCACAAGGCAGCTTGAGGCCGACGGCGCCAAGCGCATCCGCGAGTTGGAAGGCTTGCGCTGACCTCCCGGTATCCGTGCCGGCGGCCCGCCAACGTTACGCAGATTTAATGTGCATGGCAGCGGCAGAATTGCCATAAAGCCATGATATCGCGTGGCTTCGCACATTGCCGGGGTGCGTTGCTGCGTTTTTTGCTTGGGGAAACCTGTAGACGTTTTGCCGACCGGAGTGCCGATGGCCGCCTGGAAACAGATCGTTTTTGCGCTTGTGATCCTGGTGGCCGCCGCGGCCGCCTGGGTACGTTTTTTCCCGGGCGCGCATGAGGTGCTGGCACGCTGGGGTATCGAATGGGCCGACGCCGCGACATCGGCACAGACGACCGGCGCCGTCGACGCGGCGAAGCAGGCAAGCAGCCGCGACAGCAACCGACAACCGGCGAATGTCGTCGCGTTGCCGGCGAGCACGGCCACCATCAACGACCGCCTGCAGGCGATCGGCACCGGCCGAGCCAACGCCTCGGTCACGGTCAACCCTTACAGTTCCGGCCGTCTCGTCGAATTTCTGGTCGCCTCCGGAACCCATGTCGACAAGGGCCAGGTCATCGCCACCCTCGATTCCGACACCGAGGTGATTGCCGAGGACCGCGCCAAGGTCGGCCTGCAGGACGCTCAGGACAAGCTCGACCGGGTGAAGTCGCTGCGCGCCTCGAATGCCGCGACGCCGGTCGCCGTCGCCGATGCGGAAGTGGCGCTGGCCAACGCCAAGCTGGCGCTGCGCGACGCCGAGCTCGCCCTGCAGCGCCGCTCGATCGTGGCCCCAATTTCGGGCACGGTCGGCATCCTGCCGATCTCCGCCGGCAATTACGTGACCAGCCAGTCGGCCATCGCCACGCTCGACGATCGCTCCTCGATCCTGGTCGACTTCCTGGTGCCCGAGCGCTTCGCCGCCGCCGTCAAGGTCGGCGCGCAATTGTCGGCGACGCCGATCGCCAATCCGAGCCAAGCCTACACCGGCACCGTCTCGGCCATCGACAACCATATCGACGAGGCCAGCCGCACGCTGCTGGTCAAGGCGACAATCGCCAACCCGGCGGATTCGCTGCGCGCCGGCATGTCGTTCCAGATCAGCATGAAATTTCCGGGCGACTCCTATCCGGCGGTTAGCCCGCTGGCCATCCTGTGGGGTTCCGACGGCGCCTATGTCTGGGCGGTCGCGGACGGCAAGGCCAAACGCGTTCCCGTGCGCATCATCCAGCGCAACACCGAGACAGTGCTAATCGACGCGCCAATCGTCAGCGGCGACATGGTGGTGACCGAAGGCACCCAGAGCGTCAGCGAGGGCGGCGAGGTCCGCATCGCCGGCGAGCAGCAGCGCGCCGCCGAAGCTGACAGCCCATGAGCGGCGGCGCCAACACCGCCAGCGAGAGCGGCTTCACCGCGCTGTTCATTCGCCGGCCGGTCATGGCCCTGGTGCTGAACACACTGATCGCGGTCGCCGGCCTTGCCGCCTTCTATGGCGTCGAGATCCGTGAACTGCCGGATGTCGACCGTCCCGTCATCACCGTCAGCACCACCTTCGAGGGCGCCGCAGCCGAGACCGTCGACCGCGAGCTGACCGACACGATCGAGGGCGCGGTCGCGCGCGTCTCCGGCGTCAAGTCTATCTCGTCGACTTCCTCCTTCGGCAACAGCCGTGTCACCATCGAGTTCAACGACGACGTCGATCTCGACGTCGCCGCCTCCGATGTGCGCGACGCCGTCAGCCGCATCTCCAACCAGATACCGGGCACGGCCGACAGGCCGCGCATCGTCAAGGCCGACGCCAATTCCGAGCCGGTGATGCGGCTGGCGGTCACCTCCGACACCATGTCGGTGCAGGACATGACGGTGATCGTCCAGGATCAGATCGAGGACGAGCTCGCCGCCGTCCCGGGCGTCGCCGACGTCCAGGTTTCCGGTGAGCGCGACAAGATCTTCCGCATCGACGTCGACCAGAACAAGCTCGCCAGCCACGGCTTCACCGTCGCCGATCTCCGGGCCGCGCTCGCCTCGGTCGCCTTCGATTCGCCGGCTGGCTCGATCACCACCACCAACCAGGATCTGATCGTGCGCACCACGGCCGACGTGACGACGCCGGAGGAGTTCGAGAACATCATCATCGCCGGCAAGACGCGCATCCGTGACGTCGCAACCGTCACGCTCGGTCCCGATGTCGGCCAGACGGCGCTGCGTTCGGACGGCAAGACCGGCATCGGCCTCGGCATCATCCGTCAGGCGGAATCGAACACGCTGGACATCTCGACCGGCGTCAGGGCGGCCGTCGCCAAGCTGCAGGAGAACTTGCCACAGGGAATGTCGATCAAGGTCACCAGCGACGACGCGGTCTTTGTCAACGGCGCCGTGCACGAGGTCGAGATCGCGCTGGCGCTCTCTGTCTCGATTGTGCTGATCGTCATTTACGCCTTCCTGCTCGACTGGCGCGCAACGCTGATCCCCGGCCTGTCGATGCCGGTCGCCATGATCGGCACCATCGCCGCGATCTATCTCGCCGGCTTTTCGGTCAACATCCTGACGCTGCTGGCGCTGGTGCTGGCCACCGGACTCGTCGTCGATGACGCCATCGTCGTGCTCGAAAACATCGTGCGCCGGCGCAACCAGGGCATGGGGCCGCGCGCGGCGGCCGTGCTTGGCGCGCAGGAGGTCTTCTTCGCCGTCATCGCCACCACGCTGACGCTGGTCGCCGTCTTCGTGCCGATCTCTTTCCTGCCCGGCCAGACCGGCGGCCTGTTTCGCGAATTCGGCTTTGTGCTGGCGATGTCGGTGCTGCTGTCCTGCGTGGTCGCACTCACCCTTTGCCCGATGCTCGCCTCGCGCATGCTGTCCAGCGCCTCGCTCCACCATGAAGGCGGCAAGGGCATCGGCGCCCGCATCGGCGGCGCGCTGAACGCGACCTACCGGCGCTGCCTGCATGCCTGCCTCGGCGCGCCGTGGCTGGTGGTGCTGGTGGCGCTGCTCTTCGCCGGCATCGCCTTCACCCTCTTCGGCACCATCCGCCAGGAGCTGACGCCGAGCGAGGACCGCGCCGTCGTCTTGTTGCGCATCAGCGCCCCGCAAGGCGTCAGCCTCGACTACACGACCGAGCAGATGCAGAAGATCGAGAGGCTGATCCAGCCGCTGCGCGAATCCGGCGAGATCCGCGGCACCTTCGAAAACGCAGGCCAGAACGGCGCCTACAACTCAGGTTTCATGGTGATGACGCTGGCGCCGTGGGACGAACGCGCGCGCAGCCAGCGGGAGATCGTGGCCGAGATCAGCCGATTGACAAGGCAGGTGCCGAACGTGCGGGTGTTCCCGGTGCAGCCCAACAGCCTTGGTATCCGCGGCGCCGGCAACGGCCTGCAGTTCGCGCTGGTCGGCAACGACCGCAAGGCGCTCGGCGAGGCGGCGGGCAAGGTCATCGCCGAGATGCAGAAGGACCAGCGCTTCCAGTCGCCACGGCTCTCCGTCGACCCGACCCAGCCCCAGCTGGCCGTGGCCATCGACCGCGAGCGCGCCTCCGACCTCGGCATCGACATCACCGGGCTGGCCGACACATTGCAGGCCATGCTCGACGGCAACGACGTCGTCGACGTCTACATCGCCGACCGCAGCTATGGCGTGAAGCTGGTCTCGACGACCAACCCGATCAACGACCCGACCGACCTCGAGAACATCTTCCTGAAGACCGGCGACGGCCGCTTCGTGCCGATGTCGACCATCGCGACGCTGACCGAACGCGCCGTGCCGCCATCGCTGACGCGCGAGCAGCAGCAGCCGTCGGTCGCTATCACCTCGAACCTGTCAGGCGACTTCGCGCTCGGCGACGCGCTGAGCCGCGCCGAGGAGATTGCCACGCCGCTCTTGCCGCCGGGCAGCCGCATCCTGCCGCTCGCCGAGGCGGCGACGCTGGGCGAGACCAACAGCGCCATGATCACCATCTTCGGCTTCGCGCTGGTCATCATCCTGCTGGTGCTTGCCGCCCAGTTCGAAAGCTTCGTCAGCGCCATCATTATCATGGCGACGGTGCCGCTGGGCCTCGCCTGCGCGATCTTCGCCCTCCTGCTCTCGGGAACCAGCCTCAATGCCTACAGCCAGATCGGCCTGGTGCTGCTGGTCGGCGTCATGGCCAAGAACGGCATCCTGATCGTCGAGTTCGCCAACCAGCTGCGCGATCGCGGGCTCGGCGTGCGCGAGGCGATCGAGCAGGCCTCCATCATCCGCCTGCGCCCGGTGATGATGACAATGATC
>NZ_RZSG01000979.1:0-1980 GCF_003997725.1 Mesorhizobium sp. M4A.F.Ca.ET.050.02.1.1 | reverse complement strand
TCCGCTGCTTCGGCCGTTTCGCCAATGCCGACCGTAGCTTCATCGCCCGCTTCGGCTGCCTCGTTGCTCGCGGCGGCGGAAACGCTATCCGCCGGCGCCGGCGTTGAGACTACTCCAGCGCCATGCTCGCGCTCGCCGTGCTCGCGATCGCGATCCTTGCCGCCGCGCCGCCGGCGGCGCTTGCGGCGCTTGCGGTCACGGCCTTCGCCGTCCTCGCCGGACCTCTGCTGCTGCGGCTGCTGCTGGGACTGGCGCGGCTGTTCCGCCTGGGCGGGCGCCTCCTCCTCGTCCTCGATGACGATCTCGTCCTCGGGCTCCTCCGGCTCGACATAGGCCGGCAGACTGCGCACTTCGACGAAGCCCTCGGGCTTTTCGGCGATCGCGCCACGGAAGATCGCATAGTGCTGCGCGCCGACCGTGTCGTCGGCCTCGATCGTGATGGTCAGGCCGAAGCGGCTTTCGAGTTCGACCAGCGTGCCGCGCTTGTGGTTGAGCACATAAAGCGCGGTCGCTGCCGGCGTGCGGACCGTGATGTGGCTGCGCGAATCCTTGAGCAGGAATTCCTCTATCGCCCTGACCACCATCAGCGCCACCGAGGAGTCGGAACGCACATGGCCGGTACCGCCGCAATGCGGGCAGGGCTTCATGGTCGATTCCAGCACGCTGGCGCGGATGCGCTGGCGCGACATCTCCATCAGGCCGAAATGCGAGATGCGGCCAACCTGGATGCGGGCGCGGTCGTTCTTGAGGTGATCCTTCAGCCGCTTCTCGACGGAGCGGTTGTTGCGGTTCTCCTCCATGTCGATGAAGTCGATGACGATCAGGCCGGCAAGGTCGCGCAGCCTGAGTTGCCTGGCGACTTCCTCGGCGGCTTCCAGATTGGTGTGGAGCGCCGTGTCCTCGATCGAGTGCTCCTTGGTGGAGCGACCCGAATTGACGTCGATAGAGACCAGCGCCTCGGTCTGGTTGATGATGATGTAGCCGCCGCTCTTCAGCGTCACCTGCGGCTGCAGCATGCGGTCGAGCTGCGCCTCGATGCCGTTGCGCACGAAGATCGGGGTGGTGTCGCGATAGGGCTGAACCACCTTGGCGTGGCTCGGCATCAGCATGCGCATGAAGTCCTTGGCCTCGCGATAGCCGTCCTCGCCGGAGACCAGGATCTCGTCGATATCCTTGTTATAGAGGTCGCGCACCGAGCGCTTGATCAGGCTGCCTTCCTCGTAGACCAGGGCAGGGGCCGTGGACTGCAGAGTGAGGTTGCGGACATTCTCCCAAAGCCGCATCAGATATTCATAATCGCGCTTGATCTCGGCCTTGGTGCGGCTCTCGCCGGCGGTGCGCAGGATGACGCCCATGCCCTGCGGCACTTCGAGGTCGGCGACGACTTCCTTCAGCCGCTTGCGGTCCTGGGCGTTGGTGATCTTGCGCGAAATGCCGCCGCCGCGCGCGGTGTTCGGCATCAGCACCGAATAGCGGCCGGCGAGCGACAGATAGGTGGTGAGTGCGGCGCCCTTGTTGCCGCGCTCTTCCTTGACCACCTGGACCAGCAGGATCTGACGGCGCTTGATGACTTCCTGGATCTTGTACTGGCGGCGCACCGGCTTGCGGCGGTTGCGCACCTCTTCAAGCGCATCCTCGGCGCCGACCGATTCGATTTCGTGGTCGTCCGGATGCGAGGACTGCACCTCTTCCAGCATGCCGCGATCGTCGCTGGAGGGGGCTTCGCCGTTCTGTTCGGCTTGCGGGGCCGGTTCGGAAATCACGTCGGCTTCGACGCTAGCGGCGATCGAGGTAGGGCCACCCTCGGATGTTTCGCCACCGTCGTCCGCGGTGGCATTGTCGCCATGCTCCGCGCCGCCGTGATCCTTGCCGCCATCCTGCGAGCCGGCGTCGGCATCATTGGACTGAATCTCGATGGTCTCGGCGATCGTCTCGACGACCTCTTCGCCGCTTTCACCGGCAGCCTCGCCGCTTGCGACC
>NZ_RZSG01000978.1:0-1981 GCF_003997725.1 Mesorhizobium sp. M4A.F.Ca.ET.050.02.1.1 | reverse complement strand
GGGCCAGGGTCATGCGCCGTTCCTCGAAACGGGCACCTTGCCTGTCGCCATCGCCGCGTTCCTGGATCGGGCGGAGCGGAAAATCCAAAAGAAGTAATCCAAAGTTCAAAATCGGCCGATGAGCTATTGCAACAGTATAGAAACGCTTAGAAAGGCAATCGCTTCCGGAATTACGGCAACCGGTTCTGAACGTCGGCGCCGCCCCTCATCCGCCGCCGGCACCTTCTCCCCGTGAACGGGAGAAGGAAACGAGCTAGTTGGCCCTGGAGCTTTTCCCGGCTGCTTTCACCGCAGCCGCTTCGCGCTTCGGCTTACGCGCCGGCTTTGAGGATGATGGCGCGGTCAGCGGGGACGAAAAGACGGAACTCTCCGTGGCCGCCGCATTGCCGCGCGGCGTTTCCAGCACGAAGACACAGCCGTCGAGGTCGTTGGTGGCGAGATGCGCGTAGCGCATGGTCATCGACAGCGTTTGGTGGCCGAGCCACATCTGCACGCGCCTGATGTCGATGCCGCCCTGGACGAGTCGCGAGGCGCAGGTGTGACGCAGTATGTGCGGCACCACCTGTTCGGCGGCGGCAAGGCCAACCTCGCCCTTCGCCCATTCCAGATGGCGCGGAATTGCGCCTGGCTGAACGTGGTGAAGGGGCCCTTGGGACGGCGTCCCTCGGTGACTGGCAGCTTGATGACTTCCTTGACGCGAGCGGTCATCGGAATGGTGCGGCTGCGACCGGACTTGGTGATCCAGAAGGAGACGCGGTGCTCCTGAATGTCGTTCCAGATCAGGCCGAGCGCCTCGCCGAGGCGGCAGCCGGTGTCGACAAGGAAGACGGCGAGCCGGTAAGCGTCCTCGCTGCGGCTCCTGATCGCCGCAAACAGCCTCGCCTCTTCGTCCTTTTCCAAGAAACGAATCCGTCCCGCCCGCTCCTTCTGGCGGCGGAACTCGGGCAGGCTGTGGATATCCCCCATCTTGTGAGCCTTGCGCAGCAGTTTGCTGAGAGCGGCCATCTTACGATTGATGGTCGCGTTGCTGTTGCCGCGCTGGCGCAGGGTTCCGATAAGGTTGTCCAGGGTGCTCTGGTCAAAGGCGCTGAAACGCTCCCCGAGGAGGATCTCATCGATTTCGCCGATGAAAGAGCTGACATTGTATTTATGTCGCCCATCATCCCAGAGTATATCCCGATATGCTGAAAACAGCTCTCCGACCTGATACGACTTTACTTCTCTTATCTTGTCGTAGCCGTATCTAATCTTTACGGCCTGAGAAGAAAACATCGCGAAATGGTCAGAGGCTCCCCCCTCTTGAATCGCTTCGTTCGTCATTTTTTTGACCACACCCCCAAGTGGGTAGGCGTCACCTATCCGCTTGGAAGCGTCCTTTCAAGAGTTAAGTCTGACAAATCCGATTTCATCCGCCCGAGGGCGAATCCCAACGAACCGCTTTGCCGACTTCAGCTATCGAACCCCCTCTTCCTTCTGTTCACCCTGCCCGTCACGAAAACAAAAACAGCCCGGGCGTTGAAGCACCCGGGCTGGATTTCACCTGTGGACAACCAGCCCTTAGAACGAGCGCTGGAAGCGGATGAGACCGCCGAGGCTATTTTCCTTGGTAGCGCCGGTCCAGTTAGAGACCGTGTCCTCACCGACGTGCATGTAGTCGACTTCGGCCGTGACCGTGAGGCCGGGAACGATGTCGTAAGCAACGTTCACCGCTGCGCCGAAGTTCTTGCCTTCGTCATAGGACAACTGAGCATTCAAAGAGGTCTTCTCGTTGAACTTGTAGGTGCCGCCGCCCCAGACTGCCCAGTTGCCGCTCCACTGCTTGTAGAAGCCGCGGCCACTGGCGTCGACAGCGTTGCCGGCGTTATCCAGCAGGTTGTCGTCGGTGCCGTAGCCGGCCATGACCCACAGCTGGATCGCGTCCGAAGCGTTCACGTCCAAGCGAACCTTGCCGGCCACTTCTTCGTAGTTGCTGTCGTAGGAG
>NZ_RZSG01000977.1:0-1983 GCF_003997725.1 Mesorhizobium sp. M4A.F.Ca.ET.050.02.1.1 | reverse complement strand
GCGTTGGCCACCGGGGCCGATTCGGTCGTCGTCTCCATGCTGACCAGCGGCACCGGCGCGGTGCAGCAGGCGGTGGCGGCAGCGCAGAATTCCAAGCTCGGTACCGGTGGCTCCAAGCACCGGCACCTTTCGTCGGGCGAATGGGTCGACCATGGCCACCACGCGTTGATGCGCATCTCGGCCTTCAAGGCGGTGGGCGGCTATGACGAGACGTTCAGCCACAATGAGGATGCCGAGCTCGACTACCGGCTGCGCCAGGCCGGCTACCGCATCTGGATGAGCGGCAGGACGCAGATGGTCTACTATCCGCGCTCCTCCCTGAAGAGCCTCTATTTCCAGTATCTCGGCTATGGCCGCGGCCGCGCCAGGAACGTGCTCAAGCACCGCATGGTGCCCAAGGTCCGGCAGATGATCCCGTTGCTGGTCTTCCCGGTCGTCCTGCTTGCCGCCTTCTCCTTCGTCCACTGGCTGGCGGCGGTGCCGTTCCTGGTGTGGGCGGCGGTCTGCCTCGGTTATGGTATCGCAGCCGCCATCGGTCAGCGTAATGCTGGCCTTACGCTTGTGGGCGTGTCGGCAATGGTCATGCATTTCGGCTGGTCCGTCGGATTCTGGCTGCAGCTCCTCGGTCGCCGAGCGCAGCGCGGGGTGGCGTGATGGCCGCCAAGACCCGCTCCATCGACATCTGCGTCTGCACGTTCAGGCGGCCCGAGCTTGCCGACACGCTGCGCTCCATCGCCGCCATGGACAGGCCCGCCGGCTTCGAGATCGGCGTGGTTCTCGCCGACAATGACGATCAGCCAAGCGCCCAGGCGCTGGTCAAGGCGTTGGCGCTGGAGTTGAAGCTGCCGATCCGCTACCGCCACGCGCCGGCGCGCAACATCTCGATCGCGCGCAATGCCTGCCTCGATGCCAGCGTGTCGGATCTTGTCGCCTTCATCGACGATGACGAGACCGCATCGGTCCGCTGGCTGGCCGAACTTGTCGCCACGGCCGAGGCGAGCGGCGCCACCGCCGTGCTGGGGCCGGTGCGGGCGCATTACGGACAGGATGCGCCGGCCTGGATGCGCAAAGGCGATTTTCATTCGACCTTGCCGGTCTGGGTGCGCGGCGAGATCCGTACCGGCTACACCTGCAATGTACTCCTGAGAACCGGCGAAGCGAGCCTGCGCGGCCGCCGCTTCAGCCTGGCGCGCGGCCAGACCGGCGGCGAGGACACCGAGTTCTTCGACAGCATGGTCAGGGACGGCGGCAGCATCGCGTTTTCACCGGATGCGCTGGTCGAGGAGGTGGTGCCGCGCGCCAGGGCGGCGTTCGACTGGCTGCGCCGCCGCCGCTTCCGTTTCGGGCAGACGCACGGTCATCTGATCGGGCACGGCGCGAGCGGCTTCAGGCGCGTCGCGCAAGTGGGCCTCGCCTCGGCCAAGGCGGCCTACTGTTTCGGCATGGCGGCGCTGACCGCGATCAGCCCGGTGCGCAGGAACCGCAGCGTGCTGCGCGGCATCATGCATGTCGGCGTCGTCAGCGGCCTCGTCGGCGTTCGCGAGATCCGCCAGTACGGCCTCACCTCCGCGCAGGAAGGAGGCAAGCATGCAGCCTGACGTCAGCTTCGTCATCGCCGCCTACAATTCCGAGGCGACCCTCGACCGGGCGATCGCCAGTGCCCTTGCCCAGCATCACGTTTCCGTCGAGGTCATCGTCGTCGACGACTGTTCGCGCGACCGGACGCTCGACGTGGCGCGCGCCTATCCAGAGGAAATCGTGCGGGTCCTCGCGCTTGAGCAAAATCGCGGTCCCGGCGGTGCCAGGAACGCCGGCCTCGAGGCCGCGCGGGGCCGGTGGGTGGCGGTCCTTGATTCCGACGATGCCGTCTATCCCGGCCGGATCCGCGCCATGATCGCGCGGGCGGAGAAGGCCGGCGCGGTGATCGCGGTCGACAATCTCCAGGTCGTGCGCGAGGACGGCGTGCCCGAGGACACGATGTTC
>NZ_RZSG01000976.1:0-1986 GCF_003997725.1 Mesorhizobium sp. M4A.F.Ca.ET.050.02.1.1 | reverse complement strand
CGTCGACACCGTACCGGTCTCCCATTCGTTGACCAGCTTGACCGGGTCGAAGCCATTTCGGGTGTCGTCGACCTCACCGACCGTCATCATCGCTCCATGAGCGGACAAATGCGCCGGCTGGTTTTCGGCAGCCGCAACCGCCGGCATCTCGTGACCGGCATGGCTTGTCTGCCCGCGCGCCGCGCTTGCCACCACCGCTGTGCCGCCGGCAGCCGCGAGGCCGCCGGCCAGAAGCAGCCTTCGATCGAGCTTTCGCCCCAGCAAGGATTTCGTCTCGATCATGCCTACATCCTCCAGATCGCGGCGAGCATAGCGGATGCTTTAAGATTTAGCTATAGCTATATTCTGTTGACACGGATTTGGCAGACGCGGCAACGCAGGCTATCGCAAGAGGCTACTGCGCCGCCGTCCTCTTGGCCGACACTGCGATGATGGGACCCGCGGGATACTTCCCGCCGACGATCATCCTGTCGCCATCCGACAGCGCCGAGACCACGCCATCGAGGAACAGCGCATTGGGACAGGACAACGCGTCGCGGAACAGCCGCGCGAAGCTGCCAAGGCTGACTTCCGACCGCGAGATCGCCAGCACGACGGTATCGCCATCGCGCACGCCAACCCCGTTGCGGACATAGCGCGAGGTTCCATTCTGGTCGAAGCGCGGATGCAGCGCGCCATTGATCACCAGCATCGGGCCCGACTGCGTGGCGAAGACCGCATCGGGCTTGGCGGCGGCATAGGCGCTGCTTTCCATGACCGCGGCCTTGCCGTCCCTGCCGATCAGGAACACGCCGTTCGGCTTCAGGAAGAAATTGCCCTCGGCATTCGCAAGGTTGAGCGGCGCCTTTTCGTTGCCATCCTCGACAAGCAGGCCGACCGGCGTCAGGTCCTCGTGGTACATGCCGCCATTCATGGCAAGCAGGACCGGCCGCCCCAGCCCCTTCATCGCCTTGTCGAACACCTCCAGCGACCCGTAGGGTTTGCCGTCAGCGCCGGCATGAAAGAGGCCGACGTCATAAGAGTTGAGATCGATCTCGCAGACGACATAGGGGACCGCCTCGAAGCTCAAATCCCGGCACGGAGCGGGCAGTCCGCCGATGACGAGCGGCGGGCGTTCCCGCGGCCTCAGCCAAAGGGCCGCGGCCAGGGCGACGAGCAGGACGCCGATCAGGATCGTCGCGAGATAGCGCTTTTTCATTACGCTCCGGGAGGATTGGCAGCCTAGGGGACTTGGTGCAGCGTCAGGCCATCTTTTGCGCCATTTCGGCGTCAGCAAGGCAAATACCTTGTTTCGGTCAACCTATGGGTTTATTTGATGGTTATGTTTCGAGCCTGGCTCCCACAGGCGTGAAAGGATTATCCATGAGCGGTATCAACGACTACATCGACAGCGAAGTGAAGAGCAACGACGTGGTGCTCTTCATGAAGGGCACGCCCGGCTTTCCGCAGTGCGGCTTCTCCGGCCAGGTGGTTCAGATCCTCGACTATATCGGGGCCGACTACAAAGGCGTGAACGTGCTGACGTCGGCCGAGCTGCGCCAGGGCATCAAGGATTATTCCAACTGGCCGACTATCCCGCAGCTCTATGTCAAGGGCGAGTTCGTCGGCGGTTGCGACATCGTGCGCGAGATGTTCCAGGCGGGCGAACTGCAAACGTTCCTCGTCGAAAAGGGCGTCAGCGTCAAAGGCGCCGCCTGACTGAACGCGCCTGCCGGCGCCTGAGCGCCGGCGCTGCCTTCCGGGGCTGCCCCCACCTCGGCACTTTGGTTCCCGATACCGGGAACGAGACGGATCGATGCGCCGGTCAACCGGCGCAGGTTCGTTTGGAAAATCGGATCTTGCCGTGGACAAGCAGGCAGTGGCGCAGCAATCGGCAAGCAACTTGCCCATTCCGCGCTGGGAATTCATCGCGCTCTGCGCGGCGCTGATGGCGCTCAACTCGCTCGCCATCGACATCATGCTGCCGGCGCTGCAGCAGATCGGCGC
>NZ_RZSG01000975.1:0-1990 GCF_003997725.1 Mesorhizobium sp. M4A.F.Ca.ET.050.02.1.1 | reverse complement strand
GGCGACGCCGCCAGATCAGACGGACGCGGCTTCACGCCGGCAAACACGCTGCCTTCCTCGAACCAGCTCCTCGGCGCCGGCGCGCCCCATAGCGTCTGGCGCTGCGGATCCTTGAGGTCCCATTTGATCGGCTCCAGATCCGGATCGACCGTCTGGTAGTCCGAGCAATAGATCTCGATGCGGTGGTTGTCGGGATCGCGGATGTAGAGGAAGAAGGCGTTGGAGATGCCGTGCCGGCCGGGGCCGCGCTCGATGTTCCCGACATAGCCGGTGGTCGCCATCAAATCGAGCAGGTCGATGATGTTGAGCGGCGTCGGCACCCAGAAGGCGACGTGGTGCAGGCGCGGGCCGAGGCCGTTGGTGAAGGCGATGTCGTGCACGCCGCCCTTGCGGTGCGTCCAGGCGGCCCACAGTTTCCCGGTTTCCTCATCCTCGGTGTATTCGGTGACGCGGAAGCCGAGCTCGTTGTAGAAGGCCACCGATTGATCGACATTCGGCGAGAAGCAGTTGAAGTGGTCGATGCGCAGCGGCTTCACGCCCTTGTAGAGCGCGTATTTCTGATGGATCGGCGGCAGCCGCTCCATCTTCGAATAGAACTCGAGCGGGATGCCGTGCGGATCGCGGGTGCGGAAGGTGCGCGACTGGTAAGGGCGCTCCACCCACTCCACCGGTAGGCCCTTGCCGTCGAAGAAATGCGCGGCCTTGTCGAGGTCCTCATCGGAAAAGACCTTGAAGCCGAGGTCGCGCGCTTCCGCGACCGGGCCTTTCCTGAGCACGATGCAGTGATGGCCGCGTTCTTCCATCGCGCGCAGGTAGATCGCATCCTTGGTCTCGTCGGTCACCTGCAGGCCGAGCGTGTCGACATAGAACGCGCGGGACTTCGCCAGATCGGTGACGGCGAGCTCGACATGCGAAAGCCGAACGATATTGAAAGCCGGGTAGAGGTTGGGTTGGGGCAGGGGCATCTTTGGGTCTCCGGTCAGCCGCCGAGCTTCTGGATGGAATGCGGCGCCGTGGCGAACGCGATGTTCTTGGTTTCCATGTAGAAATCGAATGACCAGTCGCCGCCGTCGCGGCCGATCCCCGAACTTTTCACGCCGCCGAACGGCGTCGGCAAATGCCGCACATTCTCGGAGTTCACCCAGATCATGCCGGCCTCGAGCGCGTCGGTGAAGCGGAAGGCGCGCGTGACGTCGGAGGTCCAGAGGTACCCAGTCAGGCCGTATTGGGTGTCGTTGGCCAGAGCCAGCGCCTCGGCCTCGTCCTTGAACGAGATCGCGGTCAGCACCGGCCCGAAGATCTCTTCCTGGGCGATGCGCATCTTGTTGGTGGCGCCGACAAACAGCGTCGGGCTGACATAGCAGCCGCCGCCCGGGCCGTCGAACTTGCCGCCGCCGGCGGCGACGACCGCGCCTTCCGACTTGCCGATATCGATATAGGACAGGACCTTTTCCTCATGCACCGGATGGATCAGCGGACCGACCACGGTTTCGGGATCGAGCGGATGGCCGACCCTGATGCGCTTGGCCTTCTCCGCGACCAGCGCCGTGAACTTATCGTAGATGCCTTCCTCGACCAGCAGGCGCGACGATGAGGTGCAGCGCTCGCCGTTGAGCGAATAGATCATAAAGATCGCGGCGTCGGCGGCGCGTTCGAGATCGGCGTCGGCGAAGACGATCACCGGGTTCTTGCCGCCAAGCTCGAAATGCACGCGCTTCAGCGTTTCAGCGCCTTGGCGCATGATCATCGAGCCGGTGCGGCTCTCGCCGACGAAGCCGATCGCCTTGATGTCGGGGTGTTCGGTCAGTGCGCGGCCGGCGTCTTCGCCGAAGCCGTTGACGAGGTTCCACACGCCCTTGGGCAGGCCGGCCTCCTCGGCGATCTCGACAAGCAGGCGCGCGGTCAGCGGCGACAGTTCCGCCGGCTTGTGGACGATGGTGCAGCCGGCGGCAAGCGCCGGCGCGATCTTCCAGGTCGACAGCATGAACGG
>NZ_RZSG01000974.1:0-1992 GCF_003997725.1 Mesorhizobium sp. M4A.F.Ca.ET.050.02.1.1 | reverse complement strand
GATGAAGCCGCGCGGCGTGGCATGGAACGGCGCCGGCGGCTGGGTGATCGCCTCGCACTCCCGGCACGTAAATTTCTCGCGCACGGTCTCGATCAGTTTGAACCGACGCGGGATCTCCTCCAGCGTCTCGGTCACGTCTTCGCCGAGGTTGACCAGCCGCGATCCGCCGCAGCGGCCGCAGGTCGACGGAGCAGCGATGACGACGCGCTCGCGCTCGATGTCATCGGGCCAGGGCTTGCGCACCGGCCGCTTGCGCTCGAAGGCGCGCACCTTCTGGGTCTTCGCCGCCGCAGCGGCCGAGGCAAGCTCGTCCTCGCTCGCCGAGGTGACGAGTTCCTCGAGCTCCAGTTCCAGTTGCTCGATCAGTCGCCGGGTTCGCTCGGAGCGCTGTCCGTACAGTTCGCGTTTCAGCTTCTCGATGCGCAGCTCAAGCTCAGCAATCCGCGCATCGGTATCCGACAGCTTGGCCTGCGCGCTCGCGGCCTCTGCTTGCGCGGTGGCCGCTTTGGCTTGCCACTTGGCAGCATCCGCGACGGCGACATCGTGCTCAGCCTGCAGCGCCTCATGCGCAGCCAGCAGCGCCATGTAGGCACCGGCAAGGTCCGCAGGGAGATCAACAGGCTTCGAAGTCACGGAGCTATTGAATCAGATTTCCGCGTGATATCAACTAAAAAATGCTACCCAACACGAGCTGGTCGCCATGTTTCCTGAGGGTTGCGCCAATCTATTCCGGACAAAAGGTAACTTAACTGTGCCGGAGATATTGTTACGGCTCCGCCTTCAACTGGAGGCCATATGAATCAGCCTCGTTCGAGTCTTTTCGTGAACAGGCAGGCTCCTTGGCCATCATGCCAAATACATTTCAGCAAATTTCCGCTTTTCCTTCGAAAGCAGAACAAATTGCCGCTCAGCGGATTATGTTTGAGCACCTCCTGCACCCGTAGCGCAAGCGATGGGAAGCCACACCTCATATCGGTGTAGCCCGTGGCAAGCCACACGCGCACACCCTCAGTCGGGATCACCGCAGGGTCTCCAGACCCCGCAGGAGCCGCATCAGAACAGCGACATCAACGGTCCGGTCGACGATCACGCGCCGGCCGTTGGCTCCGACAATTTCCATTCGGCCGCCAGCAGGTACCGCCTGGCCGGTCGTAGCCGGTACTTCACCGTGACGGTGCGCAGCAGCAGCAGACCCTTCCGGCTCGACATCCTGCCCGCCAGGACGGATCACACCCAAGTCGATGAAGGCGGCCGGAGAGGTCTCGGTCGACAACGGGTTGGGTCGGCCACCCAGCCTCCCTTCACGGGCCTGCCTCATCAGGATGAACAAGTAATTCGCGTTCATGTCGTGACGCCGAGCCACAGCCGCTACCGGATCACCGGTCTCCTCCACCTCGCGTACGATCGCCAGTTTCTGATCGACCGTCCAGGAACGGCGAACTCGCTTTCGACCGCGCTTCCGGTCCCCACCCGCCGGCAACGGCAGAGCTGCGGTCTCGTCAACTTCCGCCGTCGACGGCGTCTCCATGGCCAGATATTTCATGACGCTACTATCCATTTAAATTTAAGCGGACATTAGCGACGCGAAGTAGCCATCACCAGGCGGCCCTAATCGTACGGATACGCCTCAATTGACGCTTTCGGTTGAGCGTCCGACAAGCTCGGCCCGCAAACACGAGCAGTCGGTCCATCACCATCCCCGCCACTGAACTTCTCATTGTCAGAGAGGCTTATATCTCCCAAAAAGCTCAGCGTGCGTTGAAGCCGCGAGAGGTAACCAAACGTTTCACTGGCAAAATCTAAAAAGCTAAGCAGTTCTCGGATATCCGGCAAAGACGCGGGTTACGAACACCTCAATAGTTCAAGCATTTCATTTAGAGAGCTCAGCCGTTCCATATTCATCGCCCTCTCGACAATGGTTGTTCCATCTTTCTCCAGCGGCGTTCCACGAACATTGCGCAAGAATTTCTTCTCAACGTCTGTTTCACTCAA
>NZ_RZSG01000973.1:0-2003 GCF_003997725.1 Mesorhizobium sp. M4A.F.Ca.ET.050.02.1.1 | reverse complement strand
GTCCGGCACCGCGCGATAGGCGTCGCGCAGGCCGCCGACATTGACGATGAAGCGGGCGGGCAGCCTGTCGAACACCGCCAGCATGCGCTGGATCAGCCCGACATCCATGGCACCAAGGCTGCCGAAGCTGAGATAGACCAGTGGCCCGCTGTTGCGCGGAAAGACCGGCACCTCGAACGGCCCCTCGGAGCGGACGCAGCCCTCAAGATAGGTGAAGCGCACGGGGTCGAGCGGCGCCGCGCGTTCGCGGCGCACGATGGCCGGTGTCAGCAGCAGGTTGAGATCGGGCGAAGTCTCCAGGAACAGGCCCTTCGGCAGCGGCGCGAGACCTGCATTGGCGCGCAGCCGGTTGAACCGCTCATGCGCCGGGGCGACCGCCGCGAGGTAGCGCGCCTCGAAGGCGGCGCGCCCAGGGTCGTCGGCGGCAAGGCCGGAAAGATAGGGCGGCACCTTGGCGTCGGGCAATTCCGTCTCGGCGCATGAGACGACGCGCACCCACGGGCAGCCGGCGCCGGCGATCGCCGGAAACATGATGACATTGTCGAGGACGACGGCGTCGGGCTTCAGCCGCGCCAGCAATTGCCTGAGCGGCGCCTCGGCGTGGGCCGCCGTGTCGACGATTGCCTGCCATGTCGGCGCGACATAGGTTTCGAGCTGGTCGAGCGGGCTCAGCCGGAAATGCGGCAGGTGGCGGCGCACGAAGGCCTGCCAGTAGCTCTGCCGCTCGCTGTCGCTCAGCGGATCGTCGGTCGGCAGCTGGTATTCCTGAAAGCCGTAATCGGCGAAGACGCCGGAAAAGCCGGCATGGCAGATGAAGACCGGCCGGGCGCCCCTGGCTCGCAAGGCCTGCGCGATGCCGACGCAATTGAGCGCCGCGCCGAAGCTCGCTTCGGGAAACAGCGCGATGGTCGGGCTGGCTTTGCGCGTCACGATGTCCTCGGTCAATCCGGCCGGCTGATCATGCCGAACAGCGCCGGCGCGCCGCGGCTCGCCGCCCGCGGCCGCTGGCTGCGCGACAGCCTCAGATGCACACGCAGCAGATCAGCGGCAACCTCATACTGCCGGCTTTCCAGATGGTCGAGTATGGTGAGGTGCTCGCGCAGCGACTGCTTGAGCCGGAACACGTTGACGCCCGCATAGATGCCAGGCAGCCGGCGCAACCGGAGATGATCGGACAGCGCGTCGGTGACGAACCGGTTGGCCGAGCCGTCGGCGATCATGCCGTGGAACTCGATGTCCAGCCGTTGGAATTCCCTGGTGTCGAAGGCCGCATCGGGCTGCGCCATCAGCGCCTCCATGCCCTGGCGCAGCGCCGCCGCCCGCGCGCCGTCGAGGCTGAAGCCCGGCGTCAATATGGCGGCGGGCTCCAGCAACAGCCGGAAGTCGTAGCTCTCGCCCTGCGCCTCGGGATCGTCGGGCGCCCGGCGAAACAGCCAGGATTGGCCCGGCGCGCGGTCGACGAGATTCTCTTCCGTCAGTCTCTGAAGCGCTTTTAGTACCGTCTTGCGTTCAGCATCGTAGCGCCGCATCAGCCCGCTGACGGTCACCGTCTGGTCCAGCCGCCGCGCCGAGCGGTCGCGCAGGATCGCCTCGGCCAGTTCGTCTTCCTCCGTATTCGGCAATTCGGCGGCGACAGCCCCTTGCGCCGCGAGGTCGATGGCAAGGCGGTAGCCTGTGGCGGCTTCCCAGCGCACCACGCCCTGTTCGGTGAGCAGGCGCAGCGCCGACCGCACCGGAGTCCGCGAAACGCTGCAGAGCGAGGCGATCTGTTGCTCGGGAAGGTGCGCGCCGGGCGCGAAGCCGCGCTGCCTGGCAACGTCCAGGATGCGCTGCGCAAGATCGAGATGGTTGGTGCGAGGTCGCCTGGCTGCCGCTTGCATGACTTGTTCTCGTGGATCGGTGCGACCCCGGTTTGGCCGATCGTCCCCGCCGAGGCAATCGGCCAGATTCCGGAGCCGCCCGCCAAATTATGGATTGACGTACTTTTTTCTGCAATAGTACTG
>NZ_RZSG01000972.1:0-2004 GCF_003997725.1 Mesorhizobium sp. M4A.F.Ca.ET.050.02.1.1 | reverse complement strand
GGCGCAGAGTGCCGCTCTTGCCGAGCAAAAACTCGCCGGCCGCACCGACGCGGGGCGCCTCGGCCGCGTCGCCGCGATGATCCTCGCCACCGCCACGCACGAACTGCCGCGCTCCGACGATGAGGATTTCGCCAGCGACGCGGCACTCATGCTCGACATGGACCTCGCTATCCTGGGTGCGGCGCCCGAGACCTTCGATGCCTACGAGCGGGCCGTCCGCCAGGAATACCATTGGGTCGAGGAGCCGATGTGGCGTGCCGGACGCGGCGCGGTGCTGAAGAGTTTCCTTGCCCGCCCGCATATCTTCCACACCGACGAGTTCCGGCAACGGTTCGAACCCCAGGCCAGGCGGAACCTTGCACGATCGCTGCAGGCGCTCGAAGCTTGAGCAATTCCAGGAAAAGTGTGTAACGGTTTTCCGTCCGGAATTGCGTGGAAAATAATAGCTGCATTGCCTAATCCGGCAAGGTCTCCATCTGCTCGGCATAGGCCTTGAAGCCTGCGCGCCGGTAGACTGGCTGCGCATTGGGATGGTCATAGGTGTCGGTGTGCAGCCAGAGCCTTTCGGGCCGATATGACCAGACCGCGCGAAGCGACCGGTCAAGCAGGAACGGCCCGAGTCGGCGGCCCTGGAAAGCGGGCACAAGCCCGAAATGGGTGAGCTCGACAACGGATTGGCCAACGCCGTTGAACTCGCACAGGCCGGCCGCCTCGCCGTCGACGCGCAGGACATGGATATGCGTCGCCGGACTGGCGAGCAGCCGTTCAAGCTCCCGTGGCTCCATGCGCAGCCGTTGATCCCACTGCAGCGGCTCGCCGACGGCGCGGTAGAGGCTGACATAGCCTCCGATATCGAGCGTTTCCCGCCCCACCGTCGCACCCGCCAGCCGGGCAGCAATGCCCTCGCCGGACGGCGGCTCGGTCATCTCCATGTAAGTGACGAGAAGCTCGACCATGGCACTCACTGGTGCCGTATTAGAGCGGGTTTTCGGCGTAGAACTCCAGCACGCGCTGCTTGAAGCTCTTATCGCCGACGGCCAGCATATGGTCGCGGCCCTCGATGTGGAATGCCCTTGCATTCGGCATCAACGCCGCCAGTTCGTCCGGCGAGCCGCCAATGTCGTCCTTGGTGCCGACGGCGATCAGGGTCGGCTGGGAAATCCGCGCCATGTCACCTTTGCTGAGCAGTTCGCGCGAGGTGGCGATACAAGCGGCAAGCGCCCGGCGGTCGCTGCGCGTCTGGTCGGCGAAGGCGCGAAACGAGCGGCCGCGCGGATGCGTCGTCGCCGCTGGATCTTCGGCAAGAAGTGCCGCCGCGATCGGGTCCCAGTCGCCGACACCGTCGACCATGCCGATGCCAAGGCCGCCGAACACCAGCGTCGCCACCTTGTCCGGGTCGGACAGCGCCAGGAAAGCCGAGATGCGCGCGCCCATCGAATAGCCCATCACATGGGCCCGTTCGATACCGAGATGATCGAGCAAGGCCGCCCCGTCCGAGGCCATCCTGGCCGGCGTGTAGTCGGCCTCGTCATAGCTTTTCGACGACGAGCCATGACCACGATTGTCGAAGGCAATCGCCCGGTAGCCGGCATCGTTCAGCGTCTTGAACCAGCCGGGCGACACCCAGTTGACATAGTGGCTGGAGGCAAAGCCGTGGATCATCAGCACCGGATCGCCGTAGCCCGATGCCGGCTGGCGATCGAGATAGGCAAGGTCGAAACCGTCGTGCGAAAAATACTGCATCGGCAAAGGTCCGGATTGTTCAGTTGGGATCGACGCTCGGCGCATCGCCCTTGTCCGGCGCCGGCCTGGCCGGCCCCGACGCCGTGCCGATGGCCGGATGGCGCAACAGGTCGCCGTCCGCGATACCGTCCTTGGCGGCCGTGCCTGCCTTGAGCTCGAGCACGAAGCGCACCGGTTCGCCGGGCGAGATGATCGCCTCGGACTGCGGCTCGCCGTGCAAGATTGCCCGGATCCTGCCGTCCTGCCCGACGAAGATCAGGT
>NZ_RZSG01000971.1:0-2005 GCF_003997725.1 Mesorhizobium sp. M4A.F.Ca.ET.050.02.1.1 | reverse complement strand
GAAACAGCCGGGCGCCGAGCTCGACGTCGATGCGGTTCGTCGTATGCGCGAACAGATAGACGCGCAGCGTGCCAAGGACGGTTTCGAAAACCGTCAGCGCGACGAGACCGGTGACCAGAACATCAAGCGTGCTCATGCTTCGATGCACGAGCACCTTGTCGATGATCACCTGGAAGAATAGCGGTGAGAGAAGGGCAAAAACCTGAAGGAAGAATGACGCGACCAGCACTTCGCTGAGAAGATGGCGATACTTGTGGACCGCGCCGAGAAACCAGCTGATATCGAACCGTCGAGAGAGATCCGTCAGGGGCGCGCGCCGGGTCATCAGGATGATGTCGCCGTCCCAGATGGCCTCAAGGTCGGCCTGGGTCATTGTAATGGGTTGCGGCGACGACGGGCGCTGAACGAGGAGCTTGTCGTCGACGACTTTGCCGAGGATCAGGAATCCACCGTCCCGAAGCACGGCGATTCCCGGCAACGGAGTAACCGCAAGCCGATTCCACTTCGTCCTCTGTGCCTGGGCTTTGAGTCCGAAATCCTTTGCACAGCGCAGGACTTCGGTAACACCCACGCGCGCCGCGCCCATCCGATGCCGGATCTGGTCCGGGTCGGCCGCGATGCCATGGCAACGCAGCAATATCGCCAAGGCAATGAGCCCTGAGTCATCGTCGCTCTCAGATGCGGTGCTCGTCGCCTCGGCGGCCGTATCGCGTCGATCGGCGAAACGCGGGCGCATCACGGTATCGCGGGCGCGCCGCAGCAGATCACGACCGCGCATACCCATGCCAGCAAGGGTATGAAGCGCCCGCTGCGCGACGTTCTGTGATCCGGCCAGGATCAAACGGCCATCCCAGATTGCTTCCAATTCCGCGCGCGTAATCCGCTTCGGCCCCGACGAGTGTGGATGCAGCACAACCGCGCCGTTGTCGTCGGCCTTTGCGAGAAGCAGAAATCCGCCATCGTGCAACGAAGCGATGCCGGGCAGCCGAACGCTCGAAAGACGGTTCCAATGTGCCTTGCGCGCGCCGACCTTAAGCCCGAGCTCGCGGGCGCAGCGAAGCATCGCGCGGATGCCGATTGCACCGCCGTCGCCATAGCGATCGCGGATCTGGTCGGGCTTGGCGTCCACGCCATGAAAGCGCAGGAACAGGGCCAGGGCTCGAAGTCCATGGTCTGCTGCGTAGGCATTCTCGTTTTGTATCGCCATTTTGGCTAACCCTTGCGGAAATACGTCCGCGTTCGATCTCCCCCTGGCATTCACAACCTTGACGGTGCTGCACCCAGGGGCGGAAGCCCCTGGGTGCGGAGGCGATCAATGGTGCGGTCTGGTCATGTACGTGTCGTGATCCCAGCTGGCTCCATTCGACAAGACAGCCACGATCTGACCGGAATCGACCCGGCCGGATTTGCCGGCCAGATACTGGTTCAGCAGCGCAAAACTCTGGCTTGCCAGGGACGCCCTGGCCGTGCCGGTCGCAGTCGGATGATCCGCCGCGGCAAGGCTATGCGGCGCCCAGGTCCTAGCGCCGCCGGCGACCAGGTCCCTTTGCTCGTGCAGCAGCGCAGGGCCCCGGGTTGCCAAGGACTCTAGCGACGTTGTGGCGGTCGCGGGCCGAGGATCCACTACGGTGATGCTCTGCGGCGAGGCTGTCGTGACGGCGCCGGTGACCGGGTCCTTGGCCGTTGCCGTCAGCGTGAGCGTCGCCACCGGATGAGCCGCGCCCTTGTAGTTCGATTGCAGCGTCAATCCGCTGTCGACCTGCGCCGCCGTCAAGGTGATGTTCTTGCCACTAAACGTCTTACCATCGAGCTTGTCGGTGATCGTCTCGTATCTCGGCAAGCCCGTCACATTCACGGTCACGACATCGTTGGGGTCGGTCGTTGTCACCTTGACTCCGAGGTCAACCGTACCACCCAGCCCGTTCACCTTGAGTGTCGGATCCGCGATGGTGAGGACCGGCGCGATCGATGACGGGGTGGTGGTGGTCGTTGGGGTGGTTGGGGC
>NZ_RZSG01000970.1:0-2007 GCF_003997725.1 Mesorhizobium sp. M4A.F.Ca.ET.050.02.1.1 | reverse complement strand
GTCCAGGCACCGGTTGCGACGCGCGATGCGCTCGCCCGTGGCCGGTTGCGGGCCTCGCTGGTGCCGGACCTGCTGGTCGAGGCGCGTCGCATCGTCAACACCGTGATCGCCGGCTGGCATGGCCGCCGCAAGCGCGGCATCGGCGAGAATTTCTGGCAGTTCCGACCCTATGTCGAAGGCGATTCCTCGCGCATCGACTGGCGCCGCTCGGCCCGCGACGATCACACCTATGTGCGCGACCGCGAATGGGAGGCGGCCCACACGGTGTGGCTGTGGGCCGATCCCTCGCCGTCGATGCTCTACAAATCGGCCGGCGCCAGCGTTTCCAAGGAATCGCGCGCGCTCGTCCTGGCGCTGGCCATGGCCGAGCTTCTGTCGCGCAGCGGCGAGCGCATCGCCTGGCCGGGCCTGACCGATCCGTTCACCGCCCGCAACGGCGCCGAGCGCATCGCCGCCCAGCTCGGCCATGCCGGCGCGCTGCCGGCAAAGCCCGACCTCTCCGGCATCCGCCGCTTTTCCGACGTCGTCCTCGTCGGCGACTTCCTCGATCCGGTCGAGGAGACCATGGCCTGGCTCGACGTGCTCGCCCGCCACGGCGTGCGCGCCCACCTGATCGAGGTCGCCGATCCGGCCGAGGAGACCTTTCCCTATGCCGGGCGCACCGAGTTCACCGATCCCGAGACCGGCGACAAGCTGACCGCCGGTCGCGCCGAGATGTTCGGCGATGAGTATCGCCTGCTTTACAATGCCCGCCGCCAGGAACTGGCCGGCTGGTGCAGGCGGCTGGGCTGGAGCTTCACCGTCAATCACACCGACCGCCTCGCCTCGGAAGCGCTGGTGCGCATCCACATGGCTTTGACCGCCGAAGGCAGTCATGCAGGGTTGACCATGGGTCATACCGGGTTGACCGCAGGTCATACCGGGTTGACCGCAAGTCATACCGGGCTGACCGTCCATAGTGGTCATGCCGGAAAGATCGGCGCATGAGCTGGCTACCGCTTTCCTTCGGTGCGCCCATGGTGCTCTGGGGCCTGCTGGCGCTGCCGGTGATCTGGTGGCTTCTGCGGCTCACCCCGCCGAAGCCGCAGACGGAAGTGTTTCCGCCGCTGAAGATCCTGGCCGGCGTCCTGAAGCGCGAGGAGACGCCACAGCAGAGCCCATGGTGGCTGACGCTGCTGAGATTGCTGATGGCGGCCCTCATCGTCGTCGCACTTGCCGAACCGGTCTTCAATCCGCGTGAAAAACTGCCGGCAGAGGGCTCGGCCCTGGCATTGGTCATCGACAATGACTGGGCAAGTGCCGCCGACTGGGGCAAGCGCGTCGCCACGGCCGAACGGCTGATCGCCGACGCCGGCTCGAACGGCGTGCCCGTCATCATCGCCTTCACCGCCGAAAAGCCCAACGCCGAGATCGGCCCCTTCGACGCCGCTACCGCGCTCGACCGGCTGCGCGCGGCCAAGCCGCGGCCGATCCCGACCGACCGTCCCGCCGTCTATGCCCGCGTCGCGGCAAGCCTGGAGAGCCATCCCGGCGCCAGCGTTGCCGTGCTCGCCGACGGGCTCGCCGGGCAAGGCGACGAAGCCGCCTTCAACACGCTTTTGTCGAGCAACGCCGCGCGCCTGGTCTGGGCCACGTCCGACCGGATTTCGCTGACCGGCCTGACCGGCGCCGACAACCAGGTCGACGGTTTCGCGCTGACCGCCATACGCGCGCCGGGCGATCCGGCGCCCGCGCAGGTCACCGCGGGCGCCTTCGATGACAAGGGCCGCCGCATCGCCGATGCGACGCTGACCTTTTCGCCGGGCGAGTCCATGGCCACCGGCACCATGGCCGTGCCGTTCGAGCTGCGCAACGACTTCGCCTCGATCGCGCTCGACGGCGAACATCAGGCCGGCGCCCTGCGGGTGCTGGACGAAAGCTCCAAGCGCCGCCGCGTCGGGCTTTTGTCGCAGTCAGAGGCCGACCAGGCGCAGCCGCTCTTGTCGCCGCTCTACTACATCCTGTCTC
>NZ_RZSG01000096.1:0-12331 GCF_003997725.1 Mesorhizobium sp. M4A.F.Ca.ET.050.02.1.1 | reverse complement strand
CACGCCCGCCGTCAGGCGGGCTTTTTTGTCCGTGCGCGAGCGATGCGGTCGGCCCTGTTCGCAATGCGACTCTATCTAAAATTGTATAGATTCGTGGTTAATCGGTACGGTTAAACGGCTTTTAACCTTTGCAATTCATTATCCAAACCCGAAGTCAATCATCTTCGGGCGGGTGTCGTCCCGAGGCTTCTTAGGGGTGACAGCATGTTCAATACAAGAATGGCATTGTTTGCCGCGCTGTTCGCGGGGATGGCGGCACCAGCGCTCGCAGCCGATCTTACGGAGCCGCCAGTGGTCGAAGCGGCGCCGCCGCCGGTCGCCTACGAGCAGCCGGTCGAAGTCGGCGGCTGGTACATCCGCGGCGATATCGACTATCACTGGTCGAATTTGGGTAGCATCGACTACATCACGTACGGGCCGCCGCCCGGCACCAACGATTTCGATTTCGGCGACCTAAAGGGCGGGTTCTCGCTCGGCGGCGGCGTCGGTTATAAGGTCAATGACTACTTCCGCACTGATCTAACTGCCGATTACTGGTTCAAGTCAGACTTCAACGGCCAGACCTCGGATCTCGTCACGACATCGACCGAGGTTTCGAAGATGAGCGCCTTCCTTCTGCTGGCTAACGCGTATGCCGATCTCGGCACCTATCACGGGATCACGCCTTATGTCGGCGCCGGCATCGGCGGCGCGCGTATCAAGTGGGACACGGTCCGCGATCCGAACACCACCGAGACCAACCCCGGGTCGACCAACTGGCGTTTTGCCTACGCGCTCATGGCGGGCGCTTCCTATTGCTTGACCGACAAGATCATCTTTGACGCGGGCTACCGCTTCAGCCACATCCAGGGCGGCCGCATGTTCGAGTTTGATACGACTAGCTCGGGTCCTGGCTTCGACCACGGCATAAGCACGCACGAGGTACGCGGCGGTCTGCGCTATCAGTTCGGCGGCAACAATGGGTGCGCAGCGCCGGTAGTGGCCTATCAGCCTGAGCCGGAGCCGATCTACACCAAATAAGCTCTTCGAGATCCGAGAGTTCCTCAACCGCCCGGCTTTTCGCCGGGCGGTTTTCTGTTTGAGCTATTTGCCCGAACGAAAACTCTTCGCGATCAATTCGCTAACCGTCTGTTATCCTTAACCGGCACTTAACCACTATGGTTAACAATGCTCCTTGAAAAACGGTGCTGCGCTGCGGCGCGCGCCAAGTTCGGGAGCCGGGGACATGGTATTCAAATCGCGTATAGCGCTGGCGCTGGCCGCCATCGTGCTGATGCCGGTGACGCAGGCGCTGCCGGCCGACTACGATCCGCCGATCTATGTCGACCAGGCGCCGGACTACGTGCCGGTCGAGGTCGGCTCGGGATGGTACCTGCGCGGCGATATCGGCTACGCCTTCAACAAGCCCTACGACTTCTCGGAGTCGCCAACCGGCGTCATCACCGATGTCAGCGCGCTGTCCGCATCCGTCGGCATGGGTTACCACTTCAACGACTACTTCCGCGGCGAGCTGAATTTTGGCCTGCTGCCGACGAGCAAGTTCGACAACCAGTATGTCACCACCTGCGAGGGCACCGAGACGACGACCGTGACCGACAACACTTCGGGCACCATCGTCAGCCAGGTGTCTGGGCCCAGCACCCGGTCCTGTAACGGCTCGGACTATACGCGCAACAAGGCCTATGACGTCATGGCCAGCGCCTTCGTCGATCTCGGCACCTATGTCGGCTTCACCCCTTATCTCGGCGGTGGCGTGGGGCTGGCCTACAGCACCTACACGCTGGCCCAGGGCGCCAGGGACTGCGAGAACGACTCGACCTCGGTTGTTGGCGGCGGCAACACTACGACGACCAGCTTCAGCTGCTTTGATTCGAGCGTCTATGACGGCACGGTCACGCGCGAAAGGCAGTTCAACATGGCCTATATGCTTGGCGCCGGCTTCGCCTACCAGGTCAGCAAGAATGTCGCGCTCGATTTCGGCTACGAATATGTATCGGTGCCGGGGCTGAAGTACGCGACCATCGACAACGTCGGCACGCCGACGATCCACAAGGGCATCGACTATCAGCAGGTCAAGGTCGGGCTGCGTTACGATCTCTGGTGAGGTTCGCATCAGCAAGGACAAGCGCCATGGCGGGTCATGTGATCCGCCATTTGCTTTTGCCATCACCACCGGCCGCTGCGATGCGAATATCCCGTCAGCGACAAAAACTTTGCTCTTGACGCCGGAAGCCTGAACGCATATCGCCGTCCGTGGGCCACCCCTCCCCAACGAGGGGCCACTATCTGGAAGGATAGACCACGATGACGACGCTTACGAAGCCCGGACTCCGTCCGGCAAACCCCAATTTCTCCTCAGGTCCTTGCGCAAAACGCCCCGGCTGGTCGGTCGAGGCGCTGACCAAGGCTCCGCTCGGACGCTCGCATCGCGCCAAGATCGGCAAGAGCAAGCTCGAGCAGGCGATCGAGCTGACGCGCGAGATCCTCAAGGTTCCCACCGGCTACCGCATCGGCATCGTGCCGGCGTCCGACACCGGCGCGGTCGAGATGGCGCTGTGGTCGCTGCTCGGCGAGCGCGGCGTCGACATGGTCGCCTGGGAGAGCTTCGGCTCCGGCTGGGTGACCGATGTGGTCAAGCAGCTGAAGCTCGCCGACGTGCGCAGGTTCGAGGCCAGCTATGGCGCGCTTCCGGATCTGGCCAAGGTCGATTTCGACCGCGACGTCGTCTTCACCTGGAACGGCACCACATCGGGCGTGCGGGTTCCGAACGGCGATTTCATTCCTGCCGACCGGAAGGGCCTGACGATATGTGACGCGACGTCGGCCGCCTTCGCGCAAAGGCTCGACTTCGAAAAACTCGATGTCGTCACCTTCTCCTGGCAGAAGGTGCTGGGCGGCGAGGGCGCGCATGGCATGCTGATTCTGTCGCCGCGCGCCGTCGAGCGGCTGGAGACATACAAGCCTGCATGGCCGCTGCCGAAAATTTTCCGCCTCACCTCGGGCGGCAAGCTGATCGAAGGCATCTTCAAGGGCGAGACGATCAACACGCCGTCGATGCTGTGCGTCGAGGACTATCTCGACGCGCTTCATTGGGCGAAGTCGATCGGCGGCCTTGACGCCCTGATCGCCCGCGCCGACGCCAATGCGGCGGTGCTCGACCGTTTCGTCGCCACCTCGTCATGGCTTGGCCATCTCGCCGCCGATCCGGCGACGCGCTCGAACACATCGGTCTGCCTGTCCTTCACCGATCCGCAAGTCGCGGCGCTCGACGCCGACGGGCAGGCGGCTTTCGCCAAGGCGCTGGTCTCGGCGCTCGACAAGGAAGGTGTGGCCTACGACATCGGCGCCTACCGCGACGCACCGCCCGGCCTGCGCATCTGGTGCGGCGCGACTGTTGAGACCTCCGATCTCGAGGCGCTGCTGCCCTGGCTCGACTGGGCTTTTGCCGCGCAAAAGGCGTCGCTGAAGGCAGCTGCCTGAGTTTCCCGTGGCGGCCATCGGGGCCGCCCATTTCCAAACGGATCAATCCCTTTCGAAGGAGGCCGCCATGGCGCCCCGCGTTCTCGTCTCAGACAAACTTTCCACCACCGCTGTGCAGATCTTCAAAGACCGCGGCATCGAGGTCGACTATCTGCCCGACCTCGGCAAGGACAAGGAAAAGCTGCTCGAAGTCATTGGCCAGTATGACGGCCTCGCCATCCGCTCGGCCACCAAGGTCACCGAAAAGCTGATCAACGCCGCCACCAGGCTCAAGGTTGTCGGCCGCGCTGGCATCGGCGTCGATAATGTCGACATCCCGGCGGCAAGCCGCAAGGGCATCATCGTGATGAACACGCCCTTCGGCAATTCGATCACCACCGCCGAGCATGCTGTCGCCATGATCTTCGCCCTTGCCCGCCAGATTCCGGAAGCGAACGCCTCGACGCATGCCGGCAAGTGGGAAAAGAACCGCTTCATGGGCATCGAGATCACCAGCAAGACGCTCGGTGTCATCGGCTGCGGCAATATCGGTTCGATCGTCGCCACCCGCGGCGTCGGGCTCAAGATGCATGTTATCGCCTTCGACCCGTTCCTGTCTGACAGCCGCGCCGAGGAGCTCGGCGTCGAGAAGGTCGAGCTCGACGAGCTCTTCGCCCGCGCCGATTTCATCACGTTGCACACGCCGCTGACCGACAAGACGCGCAACATCATCGACGCCGCCGCGATCGCCAAGATGAAGACAGGCGTACGCATCATCAACTGCGCGCGCGGCGGGCTGATCGTCGAGGCCGATCTGGTCGCGGCACTGAAGAGCGGCAAGGTGGCGGGCGCCGGCATCGACGTGTTCGAGGTCGAACCGGCGGAGAACAACGAACTGTTCGGGATGGAGAATGTCGTGGCGACGCCGCATCTCGGCGCCTCCACCGCCGAGGCACAGGAGAATGTGGCGCTGCAGGTGGCAGAGCAGATGTCCGACTACCTGCTCAAGGGCGCCGTCTCCAACGCCATCAACATGCCCTCGATCACCGCCGAGGAGGCGCCGCGGCTGAAGCCCTTCGTCAAGCTCGCCGAAGTGCTCGGCGCCTTCGTCGGCCAGGTCACCGAGGATCCGATCAAGGAGGTCGAGATCCTGTTCGACGGCTCGACCGCGACCATGAACACGCGTGCCCTGATCAGCGCGACCCTTGCCGGTCTGATCCGGCCGCAGGTCTCCGACGTCAACATGGTGTCGGCGCCGATCATGGTGAAGGAACGCGGCATCATCGTCGCCGAGGTCAAGCGCGACAAGTCTGGCGTGTTCGACGGCTACATCAAGCTGACGGTCACCACCGAGCACAGGACGCGCTCGATCGCCGGCACCTGCTTTTCGGACGGCAAGCCGCGCTTCATCCAGATCAAAGGCATCAATCTCGACGCCGAAGTCGGCCAGCACATGCTTTATACGACCAACGCCGACGCGCCCGGCATCATCGGCCTGCTCGGCACCGTCTGCGGCGAGAACGGCGTCAACATCGCCAACTTCCAGCTCGGCCGCAACCGGCCGGGTGGCGATGCCATCGCGCTGCTCTATCTCGACGCGCCGTTCCCCGAAAATGTGCTCGATCAGCTGCGGGCGCACAAGTCGATCGACTCGGCCAAGCCGCTGCACTTCGACGTCGGCGTAGCCTGAAGCCCGTCCTGCCGATTTGCATGACAGCGCCGCGCGTGCGATAGCCGCGCGGCGCTGTCATTCGTGCCAGGCGTCGGCGCCGGAAAGTGCCTGGGAGGAATGCCGGCGTAATCGCGCCCTGCTCGCCTCGGCAAATCGCGCGAAAGGCGAAAAATGTTATGCCCCGGGCGGCGTTCGGCGGCAAAGAATGGTCGCGTCGGTCCGCTCTTGACGCTATAGAGGCCTGTCGTTTTCAAGCCGCCAGTCGGCATTTCAAGGGAAAAGCAACATGGCCAATGTGGTGGTCGTCGGCTCGCAGTGGGGCGACGAAGGCAAGGGCAAGATCGTCGACTGGCTGTCGGAGCGGGCCGATGTCGTCGTGCGCTTCCAGGGCGGCCACAATGCCGGCCACACGCTGGTCGTCGACGGCAAGGTCTACAAGCTGTCGCTTCTGCCTTCCGGCGTCGTGCGGCAAGGCAAGCTGTCGATCATCGGCAATGGCGTGGTCTTCGACCCGCACGCCTTCGTCGCCGAAGTGGCGAAACTGAAGGCGCAAGGCGTCGAGGTGACGCCGGATCGCCTGAAAATAGCCGAAAACACCGCGCTTATCCTGTCGCTGCACCGCGAATTGGACGGATTCCGTGAGGACGCCGCCTCCAATTCCGGGACAAAGATTGGCACGACCCGCCGCGGCATCGGCCCCGCTTACGAGGACAAGGTGGGACGGCGCGCGGTCAGGGTGATGGATCTGGCGGATTTGGAAACGCTTCCCCTGAAGGTCGACAGGCTGCTGACGCACCACAATGCGCTGCGCCGCGGGCTCGGCCATGGCGAAGTCACGCATGACGCGATCATGCGCGAGCTGACTTCGGTCGCCGACGAGATCCTGCCCTACATGGACCGGGTCTGGAAAGTTCTCGACGATCGGCGCCGCGCCGGCGAGCGGATCCTGTTCGAGGGCGCGCAAGGCACGCTGCTCGACATCGACCACGGCACCTATCCGTTTGTCACCTCGTCCAATACCGTCGCCGGCCAGGCCGCGGCCGGCTCGGGTGTGGGGCCGGGCGCCATCGGCTATGTGCTGGGCATCACCAAGGCCTACACGACGCGTGTCGGCGAGGGCCCGTTCCCGACCGAGCAGAAGAACGAGATCGGCGAGTTCCTCGGCACGCGTGGTCATGAATTCGGCGTCGTCACCGGCCGCAAGCGTCGCTGCGGCTGGTTCGACGCCGTGCTGGTGCGCCAGGCGGTGGCCGTCAACGGCATCAAGGGGATCGCGCTGACCAAGCTCGATGTGCTGGACGGACTCGACGAGATCAAGGTGTGCACCGCCTACCGCCTCGACGGCGAGACGATTGACTATCTGCCGGCCAGCCAGGGCGCGCAGGCGCGCGTCGAGCCGGTCTACGAGACGCTCGAAGGCTGGAAAGGCACCACCGCCGGCGCGCGCAGCTGGAACGATCTGCCGGCCCAGGCGGTCAAGTATGTACGTTACATCGAGGAGCTGATCGGCGCGCCGGTGGCGCTGCTCTCGACCAGCCCGGAGCGGGACGACACGATACTTGTGACTGATCCGTTTCAAGACTAGTTTCTCAGCCTTTCCGGGCTCAGCGGCTGATTTGCGGGGGCCGGCCCAGGAACAAAATGCGGGTCCACTGAAGCATGGCAGATTTCATCACCGTTCTGAAAAAGACGATCGACGGTCTCAGCGAAAACACGCCCGAGATGCGCTCGAAAGTCTATGACAAGGCGCGGGCGACAATCGCGAAGAAGCTTGCGGATCACGTCCCGCCTTTGGCGCCGTCGGTTGCCGATCAGCAGAAGCGCACGCTGGAGGATGCGATTTCCAACGTCGAGCGTGGTTATGCCAAAAGCCAGCCGGCGGTCGATCCGCTGGCCGAGCTGGAGCACATCTTCTCCTCGATCGATCGCAACAAGAACCAGCCGAGCCATGTGCGGCAGCCTGTCGTTGCCAAAGCCGAGCCTGCCAGGCCTGAGCCCGCCAAGCCGGAGCCTTTCCGGCCGGCTGCGCCAGTCGCCAAGGCGGAGCCAAGCTGGCAGAAGGCGCCGCAAACGCCTCCGCCATTCGAGACCGATGCCCGCCTGCCGGGCATGGACGCCTCGATGCCGAACGACCAGAATGACGTCTTTGTCAGTGAGGAAGAACCGGCGGCGGCCGACACGTTCCAGCGGCTGCGCCCTGCGGTGCGCAAACGCAGCTATGGCGGGCTGATCGCCGCTGCCGCCGCCGTCCTGGTGATCGGCGGTGGCGGCTATGGCATCTGGCTGAACAAGGACGCGTTCGGCTCCATGCTCGGCCTTGGCGGGAGCAAGACCGTCACCACGGAGCCGCTGGTGAAGCCGGCTCCGGCCAAGCCGGCGGCCGACGTCGCGGCAACACCGCCGGCGGCCACCGGCGAAACGGCCGAAGCGACCAAATTCACCCAGCGCCTGACGCCGGAGGGCAAGGAGACCGATCCCGGCCCCGCCGGCGGGCAAAGCGGCATTGGCGAAGGCGAATCCGTCGCCGCGCTGACGACGCCGCCACCGGCTGCGCCCGTGGTGCCGGCGCCGACCAGCCCGCCGGCGGCGGCAACCGGCGCTCCCGCAGCTCCCGCGCCCGGGGCGGCAACACCGCCGGCAGATGGCGCCACACCCGCAACGCCGGCAGATGCGGCCGCGACGCCGCCGGTACCGCCCGCTGGCGCACAGCCAGCCGCGCCGGCCACCGGCGCCGCACCGTCGACACCGGCGGCAGCGCCGGTTGAAACCGCGCTGCCGGTCGGCCAGAAGGCGATCTTCTACGAGGAACGCACCAGCACCCAGCAGGGCTCGGCCGAGCCGGGCAACATCGTCTGGTCGCTGGTGCAGGAATCGCCGGGCGGCGATCTGCCGCCGGAACCGGCGATCCGCGCCGAGGCGACGATACCGGGCAAGGACATCCAGCTGCGCATGACGATCAGGCGCAACACAGACCAGACGCTGCCGGCCAGCCACATCATCGAGATGATCTTCCTCACGCCGGAAGGATTTGACGGCGGCGGCGTCGACAACATCCTGCGCATCGCCATGAAGAGTTCCGAACAGGATGCCGGCAGCCCGCTGATCGGCATCCCGGCCAAGATCGCCGACGGCTTTTTCCTCGTCGCGCTCAACGACACCAAGGCCGATGAGGACGCCAATCTGACGCTGCTCAGGGGCCAGGACTGGATCGATGTGCCGGTCGTCTACAAGACCGGGCGGCGCGCCCTGCTCACCATGGAAAAGGGCATCCCCGGCGAGAAGGTGTTCGACGAGGCGCTGAAGGCCTGGCAGGCGAAGACGTCTGGTTGACTCGCAGCGGTGGCTTGAGGCCCTCGCCGCTCAGAACCCCTGGAACGGCATGTCGAGCGCAGCGGCGATCTCGTCGTGAGGCCGCATCAGGTTCAGCCGGCTCGCGCCAAGTTCCGTCGTCGAAACCGTGGCGAGCAGATGGGTGGCCATCACCAGCTGCGTCCGTTGATCTCAAAGATCGGATGGAGCTTCCGCATTGCAGGCGGCGCCACCGAGACGGGCAGAAGTGGGACCACCACCCGTGTCTTGAAGTGATCGAGCAGATCGGATTGAACGTCGAGAGGATAGCCGCCTTCGATGCCGTCTGGCGGCGAATACGTCGTAGCGCGCCATCAGAACTGCCGGTGCTCCTTGAGCGGAACACCATGTGCTTCGACATAGCCGTTCCAGGCGTCCATCGTTGCGCGGTTCTCAAGCTTCCAGAGCCGCGTCTTTTCGGCTGCCACTGCTTCGGCTATCCCGGCTTCGGCGGCGCGCGAGACGTTCACGTTGAGCCCCTTTGCTTCCTTCATCAACTGTGAATGAGGCCTCCGCAACATGCGTATTCCATATGCGCATCCGGGGCACCGCCGCAACGGCTGGGCTGCGCGGGCGGCATGACGAAATTGATGCCATATGCTAATGTTCGCGAGATCGGTGGGCGAGATCGTGCACGGCGATGACCAATGCGAAGATCAACCTTCGTGAGCTCGGCGAAACCATCCTTCTGACAGATGGCGGCCTCGAAACGTCGCTCGTCTTCCTGGAAGGGCTCGATCTGCCGTTCTTTGCCGCTTTCCCCCTGCTTGCGACCGATGAGGGCCGAGAGAGGCTCGGGCGCTATTTCCGTCAATATCTGGATATCGCCGAACAGCGCGGCGTCGGCTTTGTTCTCGACACGCCGACATGGCGCGCCAATCCCGACTGGGCCGGGAAACTCGGCTACTCGCGCAGTGAGCTGTCGGCCGCGAACCGGCGCGCGGTCACGTGGGCGCGTGCGCTGGCAGCGCCCTATGCGGCGCGTGGGATGCTTGTCCTCGTGAATGGGGTAGTCGGGCCGCGCGGCGACGGCTACCGGGTCGATGCAGCGATGACGACGGCCGAGGCCGAAACCTATCACAGCGACCAGATCAGAGCGTTCCGCGATGCCGGCGTCGATATGGTCAGCGCCGTCACCATGACCTATTCGCACGAGGCCGCCGGCATAGCTTGCGCGGCCATGGCATCGGGGCTCCAATCGGTGATTTCCTTCACCGTCGAGACGGATGGGCGCCTGCCTTCCGGCGAAAGCCTGAAAGACGCCATCGAAACCGTTGACGACGAGACTGACGGCGCCCCGGCCTATTTCATGATCAACTGCGCGCACCCCAGCCATTTCGATGCGGTTCTTGCCGCCGGCGAAGGCTGGATAGGTCGCATTCGCGGCGTGCGGGCCAACGCATCCGCCAAGAGCCATGCCGAGCTCGACGCAGCGACCGAACTCGACCCCGGCGATCCGGTCGATTTCGGTCGGCGCTATAGCGCGATGCGCGACCGCTTCGGTCACATCGCCGTGCTTGGCGGCTGCTGCGGCACGGACAGACGCCATATTGCCGCGATCTGCGACGCCTGTCTGTGAGGGCAGCTAGCGGGAGGAGGGACTACCCCTCCATTTCCTCGCGCAGCATCTCCAGTTCCAGCCACTCTTCTTCCAGCGCGGCCAGCGTCGCGCGTTCCTTGTCGAGGGCGGCGATGGTCTTCTGGAACGAGGCCGGGTCGCGCTCGTAATAGGAGGGATCGGCGATGTTGTTCTCCAGCCTGGAGATCGACGCGGTCACCGCCTCGATCTTCCTGGGCAGGGATTCCAGCGCGAATTTCTGCTTGAACGACAGTTTCTTCGCTGGGACTTTCGGCGGCGCCGGCTCTGCCTTGCCGGTGGCCGCCTGTTCCGCCGTATCCGCTTTCGGCCTCGCCTTGCGATCCTCCAGCTTCGAGCCGCCGCGCTGCGCCAGCATATCGGAATAGCCGCCGGCATATTCGATCCAGCGGCCGGCGCCATCCGGCGCGATCACGCTGGTGACGGTGCGGTCGAGGAAATCGCGATCGTGGCTGACCAGGATGACCGTGCCGGCAAAGCTGGCGACCAGTTCCTGAAGCAGTTCCAGCGTCTCCATGTCGAGGTCGTTGGTCGGCTCGTCGAGCACCAGCAGGTTCGCGGGCCTGGCCAGCACGCGGGCGAGCAGCAGCCGCGCGCGTTCGCCGCCCGAAAGCTCGCGCACCGGCGTACGCGCCTGCTCCGGCTTGAACAGGAAGTCCTTCATGTAGGAAACGACATGGCGCTGCTCGCCATTGACGAGAAGGTTCTCGCCGCGCCCGTCGGTGAGGTAGTGCGCCAGCGTCTCGGCCGGATCGACGGCCTCGCGCTTCTGGTCGAGCGTGGCGATCTCGAGATTGACGCCGAGCCGCACAGTGCCGGCGTCAGGCGCCAGTTCACCGGTCAGCATCTTCAGCAGCGTCGTTTTTCCGGCGCCGTTCGGGCCGACCAAACCGACGCGGTCGCCGCGCTGGATGCGGCTCGAGAAGCCCTTGACCACGGTGAGGTCGCCGAAGCTCTTTTCGATGCTCTTGGCCTCGATCACCAGCTTGCCGGACTCGGCGGCGTCGCTGGCCACCAGGGTGGCCGTGCCCTCGGCGCCGCGATGGCTGCGGAAACGCTGGCGCATGGTCTGCAGTTCGCCGAGCCGTCGCATGTTGCGCTTGCGCCGTGCGGTCACGCCGTAGCGCAGCCAGTGCTCCTCGCGCACGATCTGGCGGCCGAGCTTGTGCTGCTCGCGCTCTTCCTCTTCCAGCACCTGGTCGCGCCATTCCTCGAAATGGCCGAAACCCTTGTCCAGCCGTTTGGTCTGGCCGCGGTCGAGCCAGACAGTGGCGCGCGATACGCGCTCGAGAAAACGACGGTCGTGCGAAATCAGGATCACCGCCGAGGAGGTGCGGGCAAGCTCCTCTTCCAGCCATTCGATCACCGACAGGTCGAGATGGTTGGTCGGCTCGTCCAGCAGCAGAATGTCGGGCTCCGGCGCCATGACGCGGGCAAGGGCCGCGCGTCGCGCCTCGCCGCCGGAAAGGTCGTTTGGCCGCTCCTCGCCGGTCAGGCCAAGATGCTCCATCAGATAGGTGGCGCGGTAGGGATCGTCGGCCGGTCCGAGCCCTGCCTCGACATAGGCGCGCACATTGGCGAAGCCATCCATGTCGGGCATTTGCGGCAGGTAACGCACCGTCGCCGAAGGCTGGCGGAACACCTCGCCATCCTGTGGTTCGATCATGCCGGCGGCGATCTTGAGCAGCGTCGACTTGCCGGAGCCGTTGCGGCCGACCAGCGCGATCTTGTCGCCGGCGGACGCGCTGAGCGCCGCGCCATCGAGCAGCGGCGTGCCGCCGAAGGTCAGTCTTATCCCGTCGAGATTGAGAAGAGGCGGGGCCATGTCAGCTTTCAGGAAGGGGATAGGGGTGAGCGAGCAGCAACGCGCGCCCGTGGCCGAGCGCGATCTCAAGCCGCCCCTTGACCTCGTTTGATATAGTCAGCGACGAGCCGAACGTCACCTCGACGTGATCGAGCGGCCATTTGGCGCCGGCGACGCTCAGGCCGGAAAGGTCGGAGAAGCCGAGCACCGAAAACAGCGTGCCGTCGGCATAGTCGAAGCCGGCCTTGCCAGGCAAAAGCGGAATGCCTTCCTGCGCGCCGCTGGTCATAACCACGCTCATGCCGGCCTCGGCCAGGCGAACCGCGAGTGCCAGATGCAGGAAGGCGTGGTCAGCGCGCTTGCCGCCGAAGGCGCCGGCCAGCACGAGGCCGGTGGCGCCGCGCTCGAGGGCGGCGGCGATCGCCAACTCGCCGTCCGTCTTGTCCTTCTC
>NZ_RZSG01000969.1:0-2012 GCF_003997725.1 Mesorhizobium sp. M4A.F.Ca.ET.050.02.1.1 | reverse complement strand
GTCGCCGATTTCGGCGCCGCGGTCACCGAATACAAGCTCGGCCAGCGCGTCTCGGGCGAAGGCCACATCGTCTGCGGCCATTGCCGCAACTGCCGGGCGGGGCGAGGGCATCTCTGCCGCAACACGCTCGGCGTCGGCGTCAACCGGCCCGGCGCCTTCGGCGAATACGTGGCGATCCCGCAGCATAATGTCGTGCCGATCCCCGACGACGTGCCGGACGAGATCGCGGCGATCTTCGATCCTTTGGGCAATGCCGTCCACACCGCATTGTCCTTCGATCTGGTCGGCGAGGACGTGCTGGTCACCGGCGCCGGGCCGATCGGCATCATGGGCGCGCTGGTGGCGCAATGCGTCGGCGCGCGAAAGGTGGTCATCACCGACATCAATCCGGTCCGGCTGGACCTGGCGCGCAAGCTCGGCGTCCAGCACGTCGTCGACGCCTCGAAGGAAAAGCTGCGCGACGTCATGCCGAAGCTCGGCATGACCGAGGGCTTTGACGTCGGCCTGGAGATGTCCGGCGCCGCCCCCGCCTTCCGCGACATGATCGACACCATGAACAATGGCGGCAAGATCGCCATCCTCGGCATCGCGCCGACCGGCTTCGAGATCGATTGGAACAAGGTCATCTTCAAGATGCTGCATCTCAAGGGCATCTACGGCCGCGAGATGTTCGAGACCTGGTACAAGATGATCGCCCTGGTGCAGGGGCCGCTAGACGTCTCGGGCCTGATCACCCACCGCATCGGCATCGACGATTTTCAGGTCGGGTTCGATGCGATGCGGAGCGGCAATTCGGGTAAGGTTGTGATGGACTGGTGAGCGCTACCGGGGCGAAAGCGAAAGCAAAGCGCCGCAGGCACCTGCCGCTAGACATAGGACGTCCGTTTGGGGTCTAAAACGGTGGGATAATGACGCTCGTCGAGCATGTCCAAGAATGGGTCCAACCCGACCGTCTTGATGAATTCATACTCGGCAGCGGAGATCAAATGGGCGCAAAGGATGGTGACGTCATCGTGGTCAATGGTCAGCGCTTCTGCAATGCGTTTATCGGGTGCAATGACAGGGGTCAAAAACATGAAAATTCTGAAATCCGTGCCCGAGACGGGCGACCAAGGCATTTCAATGCGGTGACCAAAGCCCAACCATGTATTGTCGATAAAGGGATACTCCGCCAGCCATTTGAGATTGCTGATGATGTTTGAGTCAGGCTCGCGAACATACCACATCAGTTCGGCTCGCCGCTCAATGTTCTCGCCTGCCGTTGACGGGGTAGCCATGCGCCGGTCGCTCATACCGTTGGTTAGGAGTACAAAGCCGTTGCCGGCGGGATCAATGAGCGAGAAGTCTCTACGAAACGCAAGAACCTCAACATCGTCAGGCCCTTTGCTTGGAAAGAGTTGATCGGGCTCGCCGAGCTCTTTGGTGTAGACCGATTTTCGATAGAGGTTGTTGGAGTTACCGGATCCGGGCGGCCCTCCGGCGAGAAATCTCTTTGGAAGCCAAGCCATCCATATGCTCCTGATTTCAGCCCTTTAGCCCAACGTGATTAGCACCAACTTTGTCTGGTCCCAAACAGGTTTCGAGCTCCGCTACGCCCTTCACAATCGCTCCTCGCTCTTCCGCTCCGAGTTTCCCCAGCAACTCCCTCTCAAACGCCTTCGCCAGCGGCACCATATCGCGATAGGCGGCAAGTCCCGCCTTGGTCAGCGCCAGATGCTCGACGCGGCGGTCTTTCTCGTCGGGCGTGCGCGTCAGCCAGCGCCGCCGCTCCAACTCCGCCACCGCGCGCGACACCTTGGTCTTGTGCATGGCCGACTGCTCGCCGAGCGCCGTCGCCGTCATCGTGCCGTGCTGGCCGAGGCCCGAAAGCGTGCGCCATTCCGGCCGGGTCAGGTCATGGCGATCCCGGTAGATTTTCGAGAATTCGCGGCTGACCGCGTCGGCCAGCCGATAGAGCCGGTAGGGCAGGAAGTTTTCCAACTCGAGGATTTCCGGTTCCATAGGCGCACCAC
>NZ_RZSG01000968.1:0-2016 GCF_003997725.1 Mesorhizobium sp. M4A.F.Ca.ET.050.02.1.1 | reverse complement strand
CCCGCGTTCCGACATCAGCTGCATGCCGACGCAGATGCCGAGGAACGGCCGTCCCTTGCGAACAGCCACGTCCTCCACCGTTTCCCACATGCCGGCGACAGCCTTGAGGCCGGCCGCGCAGTCGGCATAGGCGCCGACGCCGGGCAGCACGATGCGCTCGGCGGTGCGGACCCGTTCCGCATCGGCGGTGAGCTCGATTGTCGCGGCAATGCCCGCCTCGCGCGCCGCGCGCTCGAAAGCCTTGGTGGCCGAGCGCAGATTGCCCGACCCGTAGTCAATGATCGCGACCCGCATGTCAGGGCCTTCCCGGCGTATGGGTCAGCCCCAGAGCCATGCCGGTCTGCGTCGGCCGTGCCAGATTGGCGTCGGGCACGATGCGCGGGGCGGGCGGCTGCTCGTCTGGCGGCACGTCGGCCTCCAAAGCATGACGCGTCTCGGCGCCGTCCAGCCTGTCGGCTTCGACGACGCCCCATTCGTGCCAGCCGCGGCGGCGTAGCGCCGCGATGCGCAGCCCCTGTCCTTCGAGGCCGATATAGAGCGAGACCAGCAGGGACAGGGCCGAGCCCGCCCAGGCAAGTCCCAGCTTCTCGCCGAGCATCGACAGGATGGCCATGACGACGAAGGTCAGCGCCGCCTCGATCCACAGCCGGTGCCAGGCGAGCCACAGCGGTGAGAATAGGAACCCGAGCCAGGTGAAGCCGTCGCGCACGAAGGTCGTCTCATCGGCCTTTGAGCGGCCCGCCGGCGGCTCCATCACGACATAGAAGGCCATCGCCTACCCCTTCAAAGAACCTTTGGTGGAAGGTACGGCGTCCGGCTGGCGCGGGTCGCGCTCGAGCGCGGAACGAAGCGCCCGCGCCACCGCCTTGAAGCAGGTCTCGGCGATGTGATGGTTGTTGGCGCCGTAGTGATTGGTCACGTGCAGCGTGACGCCCGCGTTCTGCGCCAGCGCCTGGAAGAATTCGCGCACCAGCTCGGTGTCGAACGTGCCGATCTTGGGCGACGAGAAGGTTACGTTCCAGACCAGGAACGGGCGGCCCGAGACGTCGATCGCCGCTCTGGTCAGTGTCTCGTCCATGGCGAGGTCGATCGAGGCATAGCGCATGATGCCGCGCCGCTCGCCGAGCGCCTTGGCCAGCGCCTGGCCGAGCGCGATGCCGGTATCCTCGACCGTGTGGTGGTCGTCGATGTGCAGGTCGCCCTTTGCCTTCACCGTCATGTCGATCAGCGAATGACGCGACAGCTGGTCGAGCATGTGGTCGAAGAAGCCGACGCCCGTCGCAATGTCGAACTTGCCGGTGCCGTCGACATGGACCGACACCGAGATGTCGGTTTCCTTGGTCTTGCGGCTGGCTTCGGCGGAACGCGTCGGCATGATCTATCCTTGTCCAGGAGGTTCATGGCGTGCGGGAGCGCACAGGCCCCAAACGCCCATATGCTTGAAATCGAGAGCCTTCTAGCAGCATGATCCGGCGATTGCCAGTTGCCATTCCCATGGGGTATCGGGCTGGCCGGCATGTCGTTTGCAATCGCCCACCCCATGCATACATATGGCCGATCAAAGTCCCTCGTACCGCGCCAATCGCCTTATTGGGATGGCGCGAATCGGAGCAGAAAATGTCGAATGAACTGACCATGCATGCCACGACGATCGTGACAGTGCGCAAAGGCAGCAAGGTTGTGATCGCCGGCGACGGCCAGGTCAGCCTTGGCCAGACCATCATGAAGGGCAATGCCAAGAAGGTGCGCCGCATCGGCACGGGCGGCAAAGTCATTGCCGGTTTCGCCGGCGCCACCGCAGATGCCTTCACCCTTCTGGAGCGGCTCGAAGCCAAGCTCGAGCAATATCCCGACCAACTGACGCGCGCCTGCGTCGAGCTCGCCAAGGACTGGCGCACCGACCGCTACCTGCGCCGGCTGGAAGCCATGATGCTGGTCGCCGACAAGTCGGTCTCGCTGGCGCTGACCGGCACCGGCGACGTGCTCGAGCCCGAACATGGCGTCATGGCCATCGGC
>NZ_RZSG01000967.1:0-2021 GCF_003997725.1 Mesorhizobium sp. M4A.F.Ca.ET.050.02.1.1 | reverse complement strand
GGGAGAAGGGGAGGACGCGCGGCTCCCCCACCCGTGCTCTACTCCCCCGGGACCCACCATGATTCGCGCTCTGCTCGCCGCCCTTCTCCTCGCCACGCCGGCCCAGGCCGACGACATGTCGGTGTTCGTCAGGAACCAGCGGTCGCAGGGCGTCGCGCTGGAACTGTTCAGCCGCGACCGCGACACGGTCTGGCCGGGCGGCGACAAGGTCTTCCTCATCCGTCCGGGCGCACGCAAATCCGTGCCTATCTCCTGCAATCCGGGCGAGAACATCTGCTGGGGCGCCTGGGTCAATGGCGACGACCAGGTCTCCGCCGGCGTCGGCCCCGACAACGACCAGCCCTGCGATACATGCTGCTTCATCTGCGTCGAGCATTCCACCGAGACGATCGACCTGGCGGAGTGACGGGGGGCGCCGATCTCCCCCCATGAGGGGGAGATGTCGCCGAAGGCGACAGAGGGGGTCGCCGCGCGTCGAGCGCCGACGCTGTGCGCGACAAGAGACGCTGTGCGCGACAAGAGATGACGCTGGCGCTTCACGCGCGAGGACCCCCTCTGACCGCTTCGCGGCCATGTCCCCCTCAAGGGGGGAGATCGGCCGGCACCGCCGCTTTCGCCAATCCCAAAATTCCGCCCGTTATTTCGCCACCGCCCCTTGGCATTGGCTCGCGCCATGCCATCATCCCGCCATCGGCCATGGGGGCCGATTCTTTTCGGGGGACTGCCATGACTTTCTTCACCGCCCGCCGCATCGCTGCGGCGTTCTTCATCGCCACGCTGGCCGCGCCGGCCGCTCATGCCGGCGACGTCACTTTCGAGATCAGGAACGGCCATCCAAATGCCATGCGGCTCGAGCTCTACAGCCAGGACCGCGACTATGTCTGGCCGGGCAATGGCAAGGATTTCTACCTCGACGACGGCGAGACCAAGGAACTGCCGATCTCCTGCGATGAGGGCGAATCGATCTGCTACGG
Organism: Mesorhizobium sp. M4A.F.Ca.ET.050.02.1.1; assembly: GCF_003997725.1. NCBI lineage: Bacteria > Pseudomonadati > Pseudomonadota > Alphaproteobacteria > Hyphomicrobiales > Phyllobacteriaceae > Mesorhizobium > Mesorhizobium sp. M4A.F.Ca.ET.050.02.1.1. The sequence goes on along the minus strand of NZ_RZSG01000967.1, from coordinate 1,047 downwards.
CGCATGGGTCGACGGCGACGAGGGCACCTATTGGGGCGTCGGCCCCGGCAACAAGGAAAAATGCGAAGACTGCTGCTACACCTGCAGCGGCGGCGAGACCGAGGAAATCAACCTGGTGGAGTGAGCGATAATCTCCCCCCTCGTGGGGGAGATGTCGCCGAAGGCGACAGAGGGGGTCGCTTCGCGTAAAACGCAAGCGCCCCTTCCTGCGAGAGCCAAGGTCGGCGCTTCACGCGCAACGACCCCCTCTGGCCGCTTCGCGGCCATCTCCCCCTCAAGGGGGGAGACTTGGCGTTCCAGCCAACTTGACGCCCTTCCCACCCTCGCCCTAGCCTGTCTCCACCCAAGAGGAGACCCCACCCATGGCAGGCACGGTCGAAAGCGAGAAGGTCGACGTCTCCTTTTCCGGCAAGCGCTGCATCCATTCGCGCAACTGCGTGCTCGGTAATCCGCACGTCTTCGTGCCCAACGCCAAGGGCGAATGGATCCACCCCGAGGCGGCCAGCGTCGAGAAGGTCGTGGCGCTGGCGGAGAACTGCCCGTCCGGCGCCATCACCTACCATCGCAAGGATGGCGGACCGCAGGAGAAGCCGCCGGTGGTCAACACCGTGCGGCTGCGCGAAAACGGCCCACTGGCCGTGCATGGCGAGATCGTGCTCGGCGACGAGACCTTCCATCGCGCCACGCTCTGCCGCTGCGGCCAGTCGCAGAACAAGCCGTTCTGCGACAACAGCCATATCAAGGCGGGCTTTGCCGCCACCGGCGAGCCGCCGCTGAAGGACACGCCTGCGCTCGAAGCCCGCGACGGGCCACTGAAGATCACGCCGACCGTCAACGGTCCGCTCAAGCTCGAAGGCAATGCCGAGATCGTCACCGGCACCGGCCACACCATCGACCGCGCCACGCGGGTTTTCCTCTGCCGCTGCGGCCATTCAGCCAACAAGCCGTTCTGTGACAATTCGCATAAAAGGGTGGGGTTCGTGGGGTAGCGTCCTTCTCCCCGTTCACGGGGAGAGCGACTGTCTTGGCTGTCAAGCTGTTTGCCAT
>NZ_RZSG01000966.1:0-2021 GCF_003997725.1 Mesorhizobium sp. M4A.F.Ca.ET.050.02.1.1 | reverse complement strand
CAACACATCCGGGCCGCCGACAGAGCCGACCGGGCAGATTTCAGGACGAGTGAAGCAACGCATCGCCAATGGCCGACAAATCGCAATTCGGGCTGACCGCTGTCGATACCGTTCCGTTGCATGAGAAAGTCTATCTGGAGCTCGTGCGGGCTCTGATGTCGGGCCAGTTGCAGCCCGGCCAGAAGCTGACCTCGCGCAAGCTCGCGAAGGAGCTCGGCACCAGCGACATGCCGGTGCGCAGCGCCTTCACCCGGCTGCAGGCCTTGAGGGCACTGAGCCCGATGCCGAACGGCAGCGTCGAGGTGCCGCTGATCTCGGCCGAACGCTTCTCGCAATTGACCGCCGTGCGCACCATCCTGGAAGGTACGGCCACCGAGCTCGCCACGAAACGCATCAACGGCAACAATCTGCGCGCCATCCGCCGCCATTGCACCGAGCTCACCCAGGCCGCGCGCGGCGGAAACATCGACGACTATCTGCGCAAGAACCACGACTTCAAATTCTCGATCTACCGCCACTGCGGCAACGAGCAGATGATCTTCCTGATCGAGACGGTGTGGATGCAGGTCGGTCCGTTCCTGAGGAACCTGGCGATCGGCTTCGAGGACGGCCTCGCCGGCATTCTCGGCATCGACTATCACGAGGAAGTCGTCGCGGCGATCGAGGCGCAGGACGGCGAACGGGCCCGCGCGGCCATCGTGCGCGACATCGACGAGGGTGCGACACATATCCTCGGCCAGGTGAAATTCCCGGACCTGCGCCACTAGGCAGACTGCAGGGCCCATTCGAGCACAAGCCGAAGGCGCCAAATCACGGCTTGGCTTTCCCGCGTCATCCAGCTATGTTGCGATCGCAGATCGCACAATACGGACCTGAAATGCCCCCCGATATCCCAGCTAGCAAATTGAAAAAATGAAGGAAAATTGCCTGGAAGCATCCATGGCGACCTTTCATGAACTCACAAGCTGAAAAATGGATATCGTAGCCGCGATGGCTACAGAAAGAACCAAGGGGCTGGAAATTGAGCGATGCAATTGCGGACGTTTTGAACTGGCTTGAAAGCAGGGAGGACATCCAGAGCCTGAGGGCCGCGGTGTGCGATCTGAACGGGATCATGCGCGGCAAGCGCATTCCCGTCGAGCAGGCGCGTAAGGCGCTCGAAGGCAAGCTGCGCATGCCCTACTCGCTGATCGGGCTCGACATCTGGGGCGAGGATATCGAAGGCAATGCGCAGGTCTTCTCGACCGGCGACGCCGACGGGCTTTGCCAGTGGACCGGGCGCGGCATCCTGCCCGTCAACTGGACGGCGCATCCGACAGCGCTTCTGCCGCTGTGGCTCGCCGATGAAAACGGCGCGCCCTATCTCGGCGACCCGCGCCGCGCGCTCGCCCGCATTCTCGACCGCTACGCCGCGCTCGGCCTGACCCCGGTCACCGCGACCGAGCTCGAATTCTACCTCGTCGACCCCACGTCGCAGCGCCCCGTCGGTCCGGTTTCACCGATCACTGGCCGGCGCCTCGATTCCGATGCCGCGCTCTCGATCGACGAGATCGACGATTTCGAGGCCTTCATCCATGACGTCTACGAGGCCTGCCGCATGCAAGGCATTCCCGTCGACACCGCGATCGCCGAGAACGGCGTCGGCCAGTTCGAGATCAACCTCAACCATGTGCCGGACGCCTTGCGCGCCGCCGACGACGCCGTTCTGTTCAAGCGCACCGTCAAGGGCATCGCCCGCAAGCACGGCTTTGCCGCCTGTTTCATGGCCAAGCCTTATGGGGAGCGCGCCGGCAACGGCTTCCATGTCCATTTCAGCGTCATCGATAAGGACGGCCGCAACATTTTCGACGACGGCAGCGACCAGGGCTCCGACACCATGCGTCATGCAGTCGGCGGGCTGCTTGCGGCGATGGCGGAGAGCACGCTGGTGTTCGCCCCGCACTTCAATTCCTATCGCCGGCTGCGGCCGCGCTCCTACGCGCCGACCGCGGTTGCCTGGGGCTACGAGAACCGCATGGTCT